>NZ_JBJUDF010000233.1:0-2705 GCF_046067725.1 Planktothrix sp. | reverse complement strand
GCTAAACTCGGACGACCATAATGTTGAAAATGCAGATATCCCAAATAAGGATCAAACCCGACTAAATTAACCGCACTTTGCACATCATGACACAATAAAGAATAACCAAAACTCAATAAAGAATTAACCGGGTCAGTCGGTGGGCGACGGTTACGACTGTTAAAACTAAAGCCATCTCCACGAATTAATTGATCAAACGCTCCAAAATAAGCGGCACTTCCGGCTCCTTCTAAACCGCGTAAAGAGTTAATATTATTGGTATTAGAAATAGGAGCGATCGCATGATCCAAACGAGTCAAAGCCGTCTCAAAATTAAGTTCAGAATATTTTCGGGCTTGTCGCAATAACATCACTCGATAATTCTTTAATTTTCCCCGCACAAATCCCTGAACTAAATGTAACGCTTGTTCAGACTCTCCCGCCGCTTGCCATTGAGCTTTCCTAACAAAAATATTCTTGGTCATTTCGGGTTCTAATCGTCCTAAATAACGCCCCGTATTGGTTAAAAAGGTTAACGGAATATGACGTTCTAAAAGTTCCTGAACTACCGCAGGAGAAATCGTGGCACGTCCTAAAATTACAATTCCATCCACCTTAATTAACGGTACATCCAGAACAGTTTTCTTATCCGCTTTTACCGTTAACCGTTCATCAGTTTTACCAATAAACGCATCATCAACTGTAATATAAACCGTTCCCATTGTATTAACCTCAAAAACATTATAACAATTATGATCTGTCATTCTGAACGCAGCTTTAACTGTCATTCTGAACGTAGCGCCAGCGTAGTGAAGAATCTCTATTAAAAATTATGGATAATAAGTACCAGCACCCTTACGCTTACCCCCATGTTTAGCCTTTAGTGAAGAATCTCTATTAAAAATGATGGATAATAAGAGATGCTTCACTTCGTTCAGCATGACAACGCCACAAGCTTTCGGTATATGGTTCCCAATAATAATTTTGGGATAGTAAGAGATGCTTCACTTCGTTCAGCATGACAACTTTATTGCAAGCTGTTAATAGCTTTTATGCTGAATTCTGCAATTGTTCATCCTCCTGATACCGACTGACCTTTGCTGCAATTTTCGGTAAACAAGATTCATACAAACTGCAACCTTGACAGCGTTTTTGATAATTTGCTAAAGGTTGATGACCCGTTTCAAAAAGATTAAAAACCTGATCAATAATATTAATCACCTGTTCTCGTAATATTGAAGAAATTTCCACAAGTTGACGTTGATGAGATTGAGCATAATAAATATAACCCTTGGTGACAGTTTTGCCCGTCATTTCTTCTAAACATAACGCTTGCGCCACCACCTGCATTTCATCATTATCCCATTCGCCTTTCCGTCCCCGTTTATATTCTACGGGATAAAATTCTCCTGATTGTGATTCAATTAAATCCGATTTTCCAATTAATTTATAACGTTCAGATTTCAACCAAACCGCCCGAACTTGCCAAATTTCATCACGATTTTGTTCTCCAAAATTATGAACACGGTCGTGTAAACTTGTTCCTTCTATGGTATACTGATTATCAACAAATTCCCCTGCACAAAACATTCGCCAACAGCGATGGGGACAATAGGCAAAATGATTCAAAGACGAAATCGAAATATAATCAATGGTTTCCATAATCTTACCTAACCTTATTCAAGAAAAAAAGATAATTCAGCCAACTTTCAACTATTAGAAATTCTCCTGACCATTCCCATTCCCATCGGTGTTTTTCGTCCCACACCGCTATACAAAGCAAAATCCGCTAAGGTATTAATTTGTTTAATAACCATTGGGTCTACATCTCCCAAAATTCTAAAATTCATTATTCCCACACAGCCAATAAATTTACTGCGAGAATCTGCTAAAATCTCGGTTCTAATATTGAAGAAACTGGGAAAAATAGGTTCAATTAAAGTGTCTTCAAATAAAATCCCGCTATATTGATTCCAACGCCTTAATAACGACCCAAACACACTATCTCGCGTGGGTAAAGCCGAATCAAAATTACTTTGACGAAAGGCTGTAGGAGTACAGAATATTAATTCTATTTGTCGGTTTTCATCAGATGCTTGTTCATACAATTGACGATAGGATGAAAAATTAGCCCAAGGTTGAGTTAATTGAGGTGTGCCTAAAATACTGGTAATTTGTAAATCAGCAGGGCCTAAATGCCAAGGTGTTTTAGGATTAAGATTTAACCATAAACCACTCAAATGACTAAACAAATTATCATCCAATAAAGAAATTCTTAACCAGCAAGGAGTTTCACTTGAAATCGGTTTCTTATGTTGCCATTGCAGAACATTCTGATGAATTGTTTTGCTGATTTGTAACGGACTTAAGGTAAACGCTTTATCCGTTTTTTGTTCATGTAAATAATTCCCTAATTCGGGGTCAACGGAACTGACTAATGTTAGAAATAACGCATGAAAATGTCGTCCTGTTAAATAGTTTAAGGGAATAGAAGAAAGGGGCAAAAGATTGAGAACAAGACTATGGGGCATAATTTTACGATGAGTGTATAGAATGTTAGTGTGATATTCGAGAAAATTGTTAATATTTTATCTCTGTTAATAGAGATTTTTTGTAATTAATAATAGCTTTACCTTGCTGATTTTTATCATGATGCTTACAAAGTAGTTTTTCATCAAAACCTTTCGATTTTAGCTTGATAAAAACCCCAGGCAATTCAACAAAGC
>NZ_JBJUDF010000232.1:0-7409 GCF_046067725.1 Planktothrix sp. | reverse complement strand
ATTGTAGTTAAAACTATCTACCCCCGTCGCATTTCCCAAACGGCTGTATTGAACTGACGACACCCCTGAAGTAATTAATCCCTGAGTATTGGATAAATCACCTAATGATGTCAGCGTCAGAACATCTCCCTCCACATCACTATCATTATCCAAGGGAAAAATCGAGAATTGGATGCCATTATTAGTAAAAATTGGGCCGTCATTCACCGCCACCGGAAGATCATTTACAGCGTTAATATTAATCGTTACCGTTTGAGTAACCGCCGGATTTTGACCATCACTGACACGATATAAAAACACCCCAGCCGCACCATTAACATTAGTATTTGGCACAAATTCTAACTGAGTCATTTCTGCACTCGTTAAAGTTTGACCAATAGTAATCGCTTCAGTTTGACCCGTAATCCGAATAATTCCTTGACTACTATTAGGAATATTATCCACCGTAATTGTTAACGAATCATTATCTGGGTCAACCGGAGAGGTTATCCCTAAATTTTGATTCACATCTTCGGTCACATCAACGGTTTTATTCCCTTGAACAATTGGAGAACGATTTAAGTCAGCAATCCCGGCAAAATCATTAACATCTAAGGTTTCTATTCCCGTAATTCCTTCTAATTTTGCCAAAATTCGAGAATCATTTCCCGTTGTATTATTGCCATTTCCATCATAAATGAGGTAGGTGCTACTGCCATCATCAAAGATAAATAAACCGGGATTTGTCCCTGGAATAACATCCGTTGTAATATTGGTTTGTACCGTTGTGGCAATATTATTAAAAGATGCAATTACTGTTGTGGCAAAATTAATTTTATCCCCAACCGCAGCCCCTAAACCTTCAAAATCTGTAATCGTGTCATATAATCCTGTTCCAATTTGAGATTGAATTTGACTCTTGGAATTGGCATTAAATTCTGAACCTCCCCCATCATTAACATTGGAATAACGGAATTGGTCAATTCCTGCATTTCCTGTTAAACTATCTGCTCCTAAACCTCCTTGAAGGGTATCTTCTCCTGTTCCCCCTTGTAAAAGATCGGTTCCACTTCCACCGGATAAACTATCATTATCATTATCTCCCCGCAGGCTGTCATTTCCTCCTAAACCCACTAAGGTATCATTCCCTCCTTGACCATTGAGGTTATCGCCAAAACTCCCTCCCGTTACTGAGTTAGCATCAGCATCCGCTACGGGTAATAACTCAACAGTAATTAAACCCGTCGCTGTTCCCCCTTTACCATCACTGATATTGTAGTTAAAACTATCTACCCCCGTCGCATTTCCCAAACGGCTGTATTGAACTGACGACACCCCTGAAGTAATTAATCCCTGAGTATTGGATAAATCACCTAATGATGTCAGCGTCAGAACATCTCCATTGGGGTCACTATCATTATCCAACGGAAAAATCGAGAATTGAATGCCATTATTGGTGAATATGGGGCCATCGTTAACGGCAACGGGGGGCTGATTTAAAGGAATAATCGTAATCAGACTCGCGGCTGTATTACTATTATCCGTTCCATCATTAACTTGAACCTCTACCGTGCGGTTTGTGGGGTTAAAAAGATTAGCCGTATTATTATAAACAATTTGTCCAATGGCGGTTTGATAGGCACTCAGTAAGGCATTCCCCGTTAACGTTAAAATGCCAGTGGTGCTGTTATAACTACTAGCGGTAATACCTGTTGGTAACACACCATTAACGGATAAACTTTCTGCATTGCCATTCACTGGATTTGTTATAGTAATGGTTGCTGATTGAATCGTGGTATTGTCGGGATCAGTAATCACAATATTCCCCGCCGCAGCAATAGCAACAGCAGGTTGTCCTTGCTCAAAGGTTACTTGGGTATTATTTCCAGCTTGACTACCATTTAAGTCTAAAGTTGGAGGTTCGTTGGGATTAACTGTAATATTAACCGTCGCGCTATCGGTTTCACCCTTAACATCACTAATGGTATACAGGAAACTTGCAGGCCCAGTATAATTAGTTGCTGGAGTAAATAGAATATTTCCATTATCCAGGGTGACAGTTCCATTCGTCGCTTGACTGACTTGAGTAATAATTAACGGATCATTATTGGGATCACTATCATTCGCTAATACAGTTGAAGATGAAATCGTCAATAATTGATTTTCTGTTGCTTCGAGACTATCATTCACCGCATTGGGTGGTAGGTTGGGTTGATTAATATCAATGGTGCTAGAGGTTGTTTGGGGGCCACCACTCCCAGTATTACCGTTATCCGTTGTCACAATGTCAATGGTAGCGGATGTATTAAAGGTGGAAGGAGGCGCGAATGTTAAACCATCAAGAGCACTATTAATATTTTCCAGACGACCCACTAATGTAACCGTCGTGGTTCCATCCCCAGTAACATCTACATTATCCGGTGTTGCACCCAAGGTTAAGGTTCCCGTACTGGCGGTTAATGTTACTTGAATAGACTGACCGTTGGCATCGGGGTCACTCATTAAAATTTGATTATCCTGGGTTGCACTAAAAACAATGGGTTCGCTACCATTGGCAATTTGTGCGCCTGGAATTGTATTGACAGGCGGATCATTAACCGCCTCAATTGTAATCGTGCTGGTGGCAAGATTACTATCAGTTTCATTATCCGCGACCCTAACATTAATCACTCGATTTGCAGGATCAGGATTATCAGAAAAATTGCTATAAAACACTTGAGAAAGAGCAATTTCATAACTAGAAATTGGGGCTTCTCCTGTTAATAGAATCACTCCGGTTTGTGGATCATACGTTCCTGCGGTAATCCCTGAAGGTAACTCTCCTTCAATGGATAAACCTTCTAATTCAGAATTAGGAGTATTGTTTAAAGTAATAGTCGCTGACGTTAATTCTGTATCATCCTCATCACTAATACTCACAATTCCAGCAATAGCAACTGGAGTGGTTCCTTCTACAAAAACCGTTGTGTAATTAGTCCCGGTTTTAGCACTATTGAGATCTAAAATAGGAGGCTCATTAATCGATAGGATTTCAACCGTAACGGTTGCTGTTCCCGTTGCACCATTATCATCTCGAATTGTATATTCAAAGGTATCAAAACCAGAAAAATTTTGATCAGGAGTATAACTAATCAGTCCCAAACCTTCATTTAAGCTGGCTGTTCCATTAGAAGGTTGAGTAATTTCGGTAATTGTAATGAGTCCGACCCCACTATCATTACTGGTGATTTCACTCGCGGGAATTTCCAACAAAGTATTCTGTAACCCCGATACCGTATCATTTTCTGCCAGCAGAACCGCCGGGGTTGGTGGTTCTACCGGGGGGGGTGTAGGTTGAGATGGAGTCGGTGTGGGTGGGGTTGTTGGGGAAGTTGTGGGTGTGGGTGGTGACGTAGGTGTGGGTGGGGTTGTCGGTGTTGGTGTCGGTGTCGGTTCGGTTGTGGGTGTGGGTGGGGTGGTCGGTGTCGGTGTCGGTTCGGTTGTGGGTGTGGGTGGGGTGGTCGGTGTCGGTGTTGGTGTCGGTTCGGTTGTGGGTGTGGGTGGGGTGGTCGGTGTCGGTGTGGGTGGGGTTGTGGGAGGTAGAGGGACAGTAGGATCAAGCACAAAGTTAGACTCACTTAAAGTGCTGGCATTCACTCCCTGTAGAACGGCTAAAAATTCACCTGTATTTTTATCTCTGATAATGGTATTACTGGCATTGTTAGCTTGGCCTTGGGCAATTTCGAGATCTTGAAAAGTGAGCCCACCGGATAGCCCAAGTTGATCATTAGTTGTAAAATCCGTAACAATATCCGCTAATTCAACACTGGTTCCTCCGGTGGTTCCTGTAATAAAACTACCGCCATTCGGAGATAGAGTAATCACATAACCGAAAACAAAAATATCATCTCCTGCACCTCCAGTGAGGGTATCGACTCCGGCTTCTCCGGCTAATAAATCATTATCAGCATCACCGGATAAAAAGTCTCGACCTTTACCCCCATTGAGAATATCTTCTCCTGAACCGCCATATAAATTATCAGCCCCAATATCTCCATTTAACAGATCCTGACCTGCATTTCCAAACAATTGATCATCATCTTCTCCCCCAGAAACACTATCATTTCCTAAATCTCCATAAAGAACATCAACTCCTTGACCGCCCACTAAACTATCATTATCTCCGCCCCCAAAAAGTTGATCGTTTCCACTCTCTCCACTCAGGAAATCTTGACCAGAATTGCCATATAAAATATCATCTCCATCTCCTCCACTAACGCTATCGTTACCGAGTTCTCCTGATACTGTATCATTACCTTTATCGCCATAGAGAAGGTCATCTTCACTACCGCCTCGGATACTATCATTGCCTTGGCCACCATACAAACTATCTGCTTCGGCTCCCCCGTTCAAGGTATCATTATCTCTATCTCCAAAAATCAGATCACTTCCCGAATCACCGAAGAGCAAATCATTGCCTTGACCCCCACGCAGACAATCATCGTCTGCACCTCCGACAATGGCATCATTCCCTTCATTGCCATTAATTTGATCTTGTCCAGCGTCTCCTTGCAATAAGTCATTACCGGGTAAACCAAAGATGGTGTCATTTCCATCTAATCCCGAAATGGTGTCATTTTGATTACTGCCAATGATCGTATCATCGCCTTTTGTTCCTGTGCCTGCCCCTTGAATCACAATTGGTTCAGGTTCAGTGGGGCTAGGACTAGGAGTGGCTGTGGGACTAGGAGTGGCTGTGGGACTAGGAGTCGCTGTGGGACTGGGAGTGGCTATCGGACTGGGAGTGGCTATGGGACTAGGAGTGGCTATGGGACTGGGAGTGGCTATGGGACTGGGGGTTTCAGGGGTAAATCCATCGGGAACGAAAATCACACTTCCAGCAGGGCCACTTTGAATCTCTCCCGTTGTTTCACCATCTAAGGTTTGAAATTGTCCGTCTTCTGTTTCAGCTAAATAGATGGGTGTATTGGTTTCGATTGATATGGCTTCATAAATCGGTTCATCAGGGACAAACAGTACCCCTCCTGTTCCACCCGGTAACGTTGTTCCGACACCATTCGATAGGGGGATTAAATCTTGAACTTCTCCAGGGAATGTTTCAAATTTGCTATCAAAAGTTCTGGGAAAAATTAAAATGATATCTCCAGTATTATACAGGCTATTACTGGCAGAAATTCTTAATGCTAAAGTAGCAGGAGTTGTGTTAATAATAGAACTGGTCATAAGGGGAATATTAACGGTTGATGGTTGACACTTGATAGTTGATCTTGTTAGGGCGGGGAAACCCCACCCCTACAAATTAACTAGACAATGACAAAATCACTAGGCCCAATTAAGGTACTAATATTTTGGGTTGTAGGATCGATTGAAGGTAGAATTCCTAAATCAAAAGCAGGCAGATTATCATCACTTAAATCGGGATCATAGCCCATCACATAAGCACCCGAGAAACCACCATAAGATAAATTATTGCGATAGACAAAGAAAGCAGCCGTATCACTGGAACCTTTTTGATTTTTTAAAGCTGCATTCACTGCTTGAACATTATCAAAGGTATCTTGGAAAATGATCACTTGTTTATTACTAATGTCATCTCCTTCCGAACCTAAATTACTAATAATAATGCCTTGTAAGGGAACAACCGTTCCTTCTGCGGTGGTAAAACCGGGGAAACCAATGGAACTAAATAGGAATCGATCATCACCGGTGACATTAAATTCCGTGATCACATCAACGCCTTCTGCGGGCGATAAATAGTAGTAAGAATTATTACCGACATTCCCAATTAAGCTATCAGCCCCTCCGCCTCCAGCGATTGTATCATCATCTTCACCGCCAAAGAGGGTGTCATTACCACTATCGCCAAACATAACATCGTTGCCAATTCCTCCAAACACACTATCTAAGCCATCTCCGGCGTAAATCGTATCCTCTCCTTCATCCGCCACAATGGAATCATTTCCAGCATCCCCAAAAATCGAATCATCCCCAATTCCCGCTAAAACGGTATCTGCACCGTTACCACTAATCAGGGTATCGTCTCCTTCACCACCGATCAGAGAATCATTCCCATCCCCTCCAAACACGGTGTCATTATTCTCTTCAGCGTTAATTGTATCGTTACCCGCACCACCGAGCACTAAGTCTCGACCGATACCAGAGAAAATGAGGTCTTCCCCATCTTCTCCATATAGAGAATCATCTCCAGCATTGGCTGTTAGGGAGTCGTTTCCACTTCCGCCTAAGAGGGTATCATTTCCAATTCCACTGATCAGAATGTCATCATTATTACCACCCGACAGTAAGTTACTATCATCTCCAGTAATTAAGGTATCATTTCCATCTTCGCCTAATAAGGTATTGCGACCCGCACCCCCATCGAGAGAGTCGTTTCCTTGACCCCCAAAGAGAGAGTCATTCCCAATTTGACCGAGAAGAGTATCGCCTTCTTCGTTTCCTCTGAGAATATCATCTCCTTCTCCCCCGTCGAGAGAATCGAGTCCACTTCCTCCTTCTAAAACATCTCGGTTGCCTGCACCTAAGAGGGTATCATTTCCAGCAAATCCTCTAATATATTCACTCAGCCCAGTCCCGGTAATATCGTCATCTCCATCGGTACCGGAAATAATATCATCAACAATGGTAATACTAAAGGCACTTTGAGTGGTTGTGCCAATATTATCTGTCAGGACAAAGAAAAATTCATCTCCCCCTGATACATTTCGAGAATTATATCCGATGGAACCATTGTTAATATTTTCTTGAGTAAATCGCTCTCCTAAATTAATAATTTCAGGGGTAGATCCAATAATTTGTAAATTGCCTAAGTCCGGTTCTTGGGTAATTTGGTAAAAAATTTGATTGGGGGGATTATCGGGATCGGTGGCTAGAAGATTTTCAGAGGTGATATTTTCCTGGTCATTGATCGCCAGAATAATCCCATTATTGACGATTAATGTGGGAGGAATATTAACATTAATTATGACTTGAGCCGTAGCGGTTAAGCCATAAATGTTCTCAACGGTATAGCTAAAGGTTTCTGACCCTGTAAAACCAGGATTTGGAGTATAAGTAATATTTCCATTGGCAGAAATATTGGCACTTCCATTGGCAATGGTTCCTATACTCAGTAATGTCAGATTAGTATTTTGAGGATCACTATCATTCGCCAGGACGTTAAAGGTGACTGCACCTTCTGGGGTTCGTTTTACCGTGTCATTTTGGGCAATGGGGGGCTGTAAGGGCGGTGTAGTTGGGGTGGGCGGTGTAGTTGGGGTTGGTGTAGTTGGAGTGGGTGGTGTGGTTGGGGTGGGCGGTGTAGTCGGGGTTGGGGTTGGAGTGGGCGGTGTAGTTGGGGTTGGCGGTGTGGTGGGTGTTGGTACAGGAATCGGAATAATCGTACCGGAAATCGGCGTGAAACTCTCCGCATT
>NZ_JBJUDF010000231.1:0-18233 GCF_046067725.1 Planktothrix sp. | reverse complement strand
GTCAATGAAATAAGGTTCAGGGCTCGAGTTTCCACTGTTTCCACTGGGAGGCAGAGCGTGGCATGCTTCGTTTGAGCAACCCTTGCCTCCCGTCGGGGCCGTCATGATGGGAAAGAGTTTCTGTTTGAAGAAGTCTTTAGGATTGGTGGGATTAGATCCAGCGAGTTCAGATAATGTGCCTGCGGAAGGATTCACGCGGAAATCTCCTGATCCACATGAAGCGCTGATAAGCATGGTAAGAAGTATGAGTGCGCTTCGCTTCATTGCTGAATCTTACCTCGCAACTGCTTGAGAGCCCAAGAAACTTTAGCCGCGCGCGGATCCTGGGCATAAAGTCTTAAAAAGTCCTGATAGCCACTGGCGGCTTTGATCCAGTCTCCTCGTCCCTGTCCAGTTCAATTTCAGCTTGGGATTGGATGACCGTAGAACGGATATTGCGACAATATACAGAATATCATTTAGGTTATCCGATCCGTTCAGGGTTGCTGATTGATACCTTTACCCACCAATTTATTGTTGACCCACCCTTTTAACAACCAGTTCGGATATCTTCCCTATAATTGCAATTTTAGTGATGCCAGTGATCCAATTGATCATTAAACTGTTAAACAGAGTGTGAAATGATCAGAATTTTCCGCCCAAAGGAATTTTCATCATTTTTCCCTCAACCCTGACTGCCGTGAGAATGCTGCTTTAAAATTATGTATGATGCGATCGCAAGATTTAGAAAAACAGTTTAAATTCCATCAACCCTGGGCCACCATGAAAGATTGGGAGATTGACTCCTTATTAGAAATTCCCGCTTCTACCTCTGTAGAATTGAACAATCGAAACCAGGAGGATGATTTTCCTTCTTTTCCCTTTGTTTCTTCACAGGTCGAAGACACCGGAAATCAAAAAAACGAGAATAGTCCTGAACCGCCCCAAGAAGATGAAGAGCGGGGATTTTTACCCGTTTTAAGAAATCAAAATTTTCTAGCGCTTTGGAGTGGACAACTTTTCTCTCAATTGGCGGATAAAGTTTATTTAGTATTAATGATTGCCATTATTTCCACCCGCTTTCAACAAGCGGATCAAACCATTAGTGGGTGGGTATCAGCAATTATGATGGCTTTTACCATTCCGGCGGTGTTGTTTGGCGCCGGTGCTGGGGTATTTGTAGATCGATGGTCAAAAAAAGCCGTATTAGTCATTACTAATTTATTACGAGGTGGATTAGTTCTAGCTTTACCCTTAGTTTTATGGCTCTCTCAAGGTCAAAAATTAGGTCAGTTACCCGTCGGATTTTATATTCTATTAATCACTACTTTTTTAGTTTCTACCTTAACTCAATTTTTCGCCCCGGCTGAACAATCTGCCATTCCTTTAATTGTTGAAAAACGCCATTTATTATCAGCAAATTCTTTGTACACAACAACCATGATGGCTTCTGTCATTGTTGGATTTGCAGTGGGTGAACCTTTATTAGCTTTAGCAGATTTAATAGGTAATTTCCTGGGTTTTGAATCCATCGGAAAAGAAGTGATTGTTGGTGGAGAATATGTCATTGCTGGGTTAATTTTAATCCTTTTAAATCCCAACGAACAAAATAATCATTCTGATCATGAACAACCTCATATTTTAGAGGATTTAAGAGACGGAATCCGGTATTTAAGTAATCATAATTTAATTCGGAATGCACTTTTACAATTAATTATTCTGTTTTCCATTTTTGCAGCGTTAGCCGTTTTAGCGGTGCGTTTAGCAGAAATTATTCCAGAGATTAGTTCCTCCCAATTTGGCTTTTTATTAGCCGCAGGTGGCGCAGGAATGGGCATTGGTGCAACAATTTTAGGTCATCTCGGTCATCGATTGACCCATTTCCAACTTGCCTTAATCGGGTCTATGGGTGTAGCCAGTTCCTTAGTCGGGTTATCGATTTTTAATCAACAATTATGGCCGACTTTAATCTTAATCTCAAGCTTAGGAATTTTTGGAGCCATTGTCGCCATTCCCATGCAAACCACCATTCAAGCGGAAACCCCAGAAGAAATGCGCGGGAAAGTCTTCGGACTTCAGAATAATGCCATTAATATTGCCTTAAGTTTACCTCTAGCCTTAGCTGGAGTGGCTGAAACCTTAATCGGGTTATCAAATGTCTTTTTAAGTTTAGCAGGATTAGCCATTGTCGGAGGTTTGGTGACTTGGTTAATCTCTCGAAATACTCCCCATCTCCTTGAGTCAGAAATAGGGGAAGACAAGTAAACGGTCAACTCTTCTTAAAGTTTATTTATGGAAACCGAGATTTTTTTATTAGAAAAAGTTGCTCAATTTGTATTAACCGGTCAGGGAGAAAAGCCAGATTCTCATCGAGTAGCAGAAACCTTAATTCGATGTGAACATCACGCCAAAAAAAACAAAGAATACCATCACTTTGAATCACTATTGGGAACTTGGCGACTCTGTTGGGTGAGTGGAACCCGGAAACTCCGTAAACAAGCCGGGGTGTTTATGGGAAGTGGGTTGTATATTCCGGGGTTTGTTCAGATCAAAATCATCTATTCTCAATATCCTAATCCTCGATTATCAGTTAACCCACCGCCAGAAATTGATGCGGGAATAATTCAAAATTGCGTTCAATTGAATCAATTAAATTTAACGTTAACTGGCCCGACTAAATTTTTAGATAAAAACAATATTTTGGCTTTTGACTTTACCTATCTCACGGTTCAACTTTCAAGGTTTAATCTTTACGAAGGAAAAATGCCCGGAACTCCCAGCAATGCCGAACAATTCTATCAAGATTCTATTAAAAAGCAAGCTTTTTTTGCCTTTTTTGTGATTACCCCGAATTTGATTGCAGCCAGAGGAAGAGGCGGCGGTGTAGCACTATGGGCAAAAGTTTAAACCCCATCTCAATCTCAATCAACACAAATGCACCCAACCCAGAGAAGTCAAATCTTTTTCCCTCTGTTCGGTGTTCCCTGTTCCCTATCCCCTGCTATATGATAGAAAGTTCGGTTCCTTTTAAACCTTAAAATTCTGCCCTGAATTGGCGTTTGTAATCAACTATGGCAACCCTCAACGACAACTATCTCAAACTCAAAGCCGGTTACTTATTCCCCGAAATTGCTCGCCGGGTGAATGCCTTTGCAGAAGCCAACCCCGACGCAAAAATCATCCGTTTAGGCATTGGCGATGTCACCGAACCCTTACCCGCAGCTTGTCGCAACGCAATGGTTCAGGCGGTGGAAGACATGGGCAAACGCGACACCTTCAAAGGTTATGGCCCCGAACAAGGTTATGCTTGGTTACGCGAAAAAATCGCCGCTCACGATTTTCAAGCCAGAGGATGTGAGATTTCCGCCGATGAAATCTTTATTTCTGATGGTTCCAAATGCGATACAGGCAATATTTTAGATATTTTTGGAGACGATAATATTATCGCCGTTACTGACCCGGTTTATCCCGTTTATGTGGATACAAATGTGATGGCAGGACACACCGGAGATGCCAACGAAAAAGGAGAATATGCAGGTTTAGTTTATATTCCCATTACGGCTGAAAATAATTTTACTGCTGCTATTCCAACCCAAAAAGTTGATTTAATTTATCTGTGTTTTCCTAATAATCCCACAGGGGCAACGGCAACAAAAGAGCACTTAACTGCTTGGGTTGAATACGCAAAAGCCAACGGTTCAATTATTCTCTATGATGCCGCCTACGAAGCGTTTATTTCTGACCCTAATTTACCCCGTTCTATTTATGAAATTCCAGGGGCAAAAGACTGCGCCATTGAGTTTCGTTCCTTCTCCAAAACCGCAGGATTTACCGGAACTCGTTGTGCGTTTACAGTTGTTCCAAAAACCTTAACGGCTAAAGCCAAAGATGGTTCGGATGTGGAATTATGGAAGCTTTGGAATCGTCGTCAAGCGACTAAATTTAACGGCGTTTCCTATATTATTCAACGGGCAGCAGAAGCGGTTTATTCTGAAGCAGGAAAAGCCCAAGTTAAGGCGTTAATTCAATTTTATATGGAAAACGCCAAAATTATTCGCCAGCAATTAACGGCGGCGGGATTAACGGTTTATGGAGGAGAAAATGCCCCCTATGTTTGGGTGAAAACCCCCCAAGGTTTATCGAGTTGGGATTTCTTTGATAAACTATTACAAACCTGTAATGTTGTGGGAACTCCAGGTTCCGGTTTTGGTGCCGCAGGTGAAGGTTATTTTCGGATTTCTGCATTCAATAGTCGGGAAAATGTAGAAGAAGCGATGCGAAGAATTACCGAAAAATTTAAAGCTTAAAATGTTGGGTGGGCAATGCCCACCTGATGATCAGTTTACAAAGGCCGTAAATTATAGCTATAATCAAATAAAGTTATGTAGTGGTATACAGTATGACTACAGCAGTTATCAACCCACGAGTAAAGGATGAAATTGCCAGACTTTCGCAATCTCAAAACGTTGATCCACAGGTTTTAGAACAATTTGCTAATTTTGTTATCAAAGAAAATTATAGTTTAAAAAATAAGCGTTCTACTCAAGAACTGTCGATAAGTGCTGTAAAGCAAGCCGTTTATAATTACTTTAAAGTTAAGAATACACAGGAGTTAAAGAAATCAGGTTTGTTTAGAATGTCTACAGATGGTATGGATACACTTGATTTTCGTTTAGTTTCGACATGGACAATGTTATATCGCAAGTTTGTGGGTATTCTTCCTAATGAGAAAAATCAAGAAGGATATGGTTGTATTAATGGGATTAACATTTTTAATTATTTTAAACCTTGGCAAGTTTTTGGATTAGATTCAAAAACAGCAACTAAAGAAGATATTAAGAAAGCCTATTATAATCTAGCAAAAATTTATCACCCAGATAATCCTGAAACAGGAGATCGAAAAGTTTTTGAACAAATTGATATTATGTACCAAAGTATTATTGAGGTATTTTAAAAATGAAAGAATATATTAATTTCTCTATTACAGAACAAGAAATGGCTATAGCATTACAATTAAATAGACAGGAGCTTGATAAAATAGTCTCTAATTTAGAAGATTCCTTAGATAGTTCGATTGAATTTAAGGAATCTATACATTTTAGATACTTTAATAGGAAATTACAAGAGAGAATATTTTCTCCTGAAGGTGCATTAGTGATTGCAAGTTATATAGATAATAATAAATTTAACTCTACAACAAACATAAAAGAAATTTTAAAATCTGTTATGAATTTAGTTGAAGAGCATAGAATTAACAGAATTGATAATAGTATTCGTAAAACTGTATATGATAATAGCTCTTCTTTAGTAGTCATGAGAGAGCTACATTGGTTAAGTTTTAAAGATGTTGTTAAAATTTTTCAAACAAAAAACAGCAAATTAGAAGAATCTTTTAAAAATATTCAAAGCTCAGGCGATCCTATGAAACGTGGAGAGCATTATGAACATATAAGTGCTGTCCGTTATTTTTCTTTTCGGGGTATAGCCAAACTAAGCATAGAACTATCAGCAAGTTTATATAAAAAAGAAAGAAAGGATTATTGTACAAGAGTGCCGATAGTTGTTCCTCCTGTTGTTAAGGATCTTTTGGCTCTTCCTTCGTCTGAAATCCCATCTAAGGAAGATATTGAATCAGCTATGAGATATGTAAAAAGGAGAGATAAGGAAAGATGTCAAATTACAGGTCAAGGTCGGGATAAAATCAATAAAATTGAGTTAGCTGGACATCACTTATTTGATCAAAAAAACTATAGCTATTTAGCTGCTGAAGTTGATAATATTATTACAATTAATAGAGAAATTCATGAGAATTTTCACCAGTGGATTGGAGGTAAAGATAAAACCTGTACAATAGACCATTTCATTACCTATATGGAAACGTTTTATCCAGAAAAAAACTCAGCAATTTTAATGTTATATAATCGTCGGGAGTTACTTAAATTAAAATTAAGCCAATTACAACGTTATTTACCGGAAAGTGACTCTTAATAATTTGCGAACCATTGAGAAATTAATTAAAGAAGCATTATCTTTACCCACTGCGTCGAGAGTGCTTCTCGTCGAGAAATTAATCGAAAGTTTGGAGTTTGATGTTGATGAAACGATTATTCATAACGATTAGTAAAAATCACCAACATTGCAATAAAATTCATCGTTGATTAATTTTATTGAGCAACTTTAATCGGCCCTTCAATACTCCCACTAAAAAATTGTTTGACAATTGCACTATCGGTTGTATAAGCTTCCTCAATTGTACCTTGCCATTGAACTAATCCTTGATACAAAAACACAATCCGATCAGCCGTGCGTCGAATGGTACTATCTTGATGCGTTACAATTCCGTAGGTACTGCATCCTTTTCCACTGTCTTGTAACTCTCGAATTAAATCTTCAATAACCGTTGATGCAATGGGATCTAAACCTGCGGTGGGTTCGTCATATAAAATAACTTCTGGAGTCTCCCTCGGATTTTCAGGATTTGGCATAATGGCACGGGCAAAACTGACTCGTTTTCGCATTCCTCCTGATAATTCTGCGGGATAGCGATCGCCAATATTCGGTAATCCAACCATGTCTAATTTTTCATTAACTAAAGCTTTAATTTTTTGAGGAGGTAATTTCGTATGTTGATACAGTAAAAAACCGATATTTTCCGTAACAGTTAAAGAATCAAATAAGGCCGCCTGTTGAAAAACCATTGCAATTCCAATCGGATCAGCGATATCATCAACCCATCCTTCCCGCTTTTTTCCTAATACATAAACTTCCCCACTATCTGGGGGTAAAAGTCCAGCAATAATTCGTAGAATTGTTGATTTTCCGGTTCCAGAAGGGCCAATAATTCCTAATGCTTCTCCTCGATAAATGGTTAAATCAACTTGATCTAAAATCACTTGGGAACCAAAGGATTTACTCACTCCTTTTAACTCAATTAAAGGTTCTAGGGAGTTGGGGCGTTTCGATAAAACTAAGTTATCCTTTAAATCAACAGGTTCAGCTTCCATAGAATGAGTTTTTTGATTTTGACTCTCTTTCATGATATCGCTAAACTTTTATCATCATCTGACGTTAACTTTAGGGGTTGTCCTTGAAAACAATTCCCAAGTTGAATAAATTATTTTACTGTGACCCATCTATCCTGTACTGTACAGTCATCGTTAACGCCTGCATATCCACTTAAAACCTATACCTATGTCAACTGGTTCATTCAAACACACTCTTCGCAGGATCAAAAATTTCAAACTCTATCTGGGTTTGACACATTATCGTTCTCCTCGGATGGTCAACCAATGGTTTAAATGGTTAGCACCCGGACTCTTTGTAAAACGCTGGATGGCTATTAGCGCTACCGGGGTTTTAGTCGCTAGTTTGGGGTTAGCCATCTGGACGGGAATGACCCCAATTTATTACATCCTACAATTATTAAAAAATTTCTTAGGATGGATTACCACTGTTATTCCTAATTATATTTCAGGGCCCTTGATGATTGCTTTGGGAATTCTTTTGGTTTTGTGGAGTCAAACCCGAAGTTTAAATTCTATTAGTGAAGCGTTTCATCCAGCCGGAGATGAACAATTAATTGATCGATTATTAAGTCATCGTCGTTTATTACGGGGGCCGAAAATTGTTGCGATTGGAGGGGGAACAGGGTTATCGACTTTATTACGAGGATTGAAACAATATAGCGCTAATATTACGGCAATTGTTACCGTTGCTGATGATGGAGGTTCCTCCGGTCGATTACGTCGAGAAATGGGGGTTTTACCACCCGGAGATATTCGCAATTGTTTAGCATCTTTAGCCGATGAAGAACGATTATTAACTGAATTATTTCAATATCGATTTACCGCAGGAGATGGATTAACTGGACATAGTTTCGGAAATTTATTCTTAACTGCAATGTCTGACATTGAAGGTGATTTAGAACAAGCTATTGCGGCTTGTTCTAAAGTTTTAGCGATTCGAGGTCAAGTTTTACCTGCTACTTTAACCGATGTTCATTTATGGGCAAAATTAGCGGATGGTCGGCGAATTCATGGTGAATCTAGTATTACGGAAGCGAAGGGAAAAATTGTTACAATTGGTTGTATTCCGCCTAATCCTCCCGCCCTTCCCAAAGCTGTACAAGCCATTTTAGAAGCCGATTTTATTATTATTGGCCCTGGGAGTTTATATACCAGTATTATTCCTAATTTATTAGTTCCTGAAATCGCTGAAGCCGTCGCATCTCGAAACGTTCCTCGGATTTATGTTTGTAATATTATGACGCAACCCGGAGAAACGGACGGTTACAGCGTTTCTGATCATATTAAAGCCATTGATAAAGCTTGTGGTTATCAACTGTTTGATGCTGTTTTAACTCAAGGAACAGTACCCTCCGCCCAAGCCTTAATTCGTTATGCTCAAGAAAATTCTCATCCGGTGACTTTAGATCGAGATAGTGTTAAACAATTAGGTCGAAGAATTGTTATGAGTAATATTATGGATGTCGATGAAAAAACTGGATATTTACGCCATAATCCCTATCGTTTAGCTCAAGTGTTATTACGCTGGTATAACAAAAACTAACTTTATCCTAGATAATTAATAACTGAATAGGGGCGAGAAAACCTCGCCCCCTACTAATAACTGATAACTAATTATGACTCAATTCTATCTGCCTAACGCTGAATCAACCCGTGAATTCGGAAAAAAATTAGGACAATTACTACCGCCTAATAGTATTTTATTATTAGAAGGAAATCTAGGAGCCGGAAAAACAACCTTTGTTCAAGGATTGGCTACTGGGTTAGACATTCCAGACTCCGTAGAAAGTCCAACATTTACTTTAATTAATGAATATACAACCGGGCGAATTCCTCTCTATCATTTAGATTTATATCGATTAGAATCATCAGAAATAGTAGACTTAAATTTAGAACAATATTGGGAAGGAATAGAAGTTGAAGCCGGAATTGTTGCTATTGAATGGGCAGATCGTTTACCATATAAACCCGAATTTTATCTAAAAATTGAATTGATTTATACAGAAAAAGGTGAACGAATACTCACGATTTTTAACAAAGGTCAGGACGATTTTAACCTTGATTTAGATAGGTTTTAATCTACTAGGTTAACTCAAACTGAATCCTATCCGAAAAACACTTTACAAACTCATCCAATTGTAGGATAATTTAAACAGACTTATCCTAAGCGCAGTATTGAATTTTAGACTAACGGATTACCCAGAATAACAAAATGATTCGCCCTGCAACACCCTTCGCTGTTTTAACTTCCTGTCTGTGTCTCAGTGCTTTTATCGTTCCTGTTAGTGTTCAAGCTCAATCTAAAAGTAAAATTACTTTGATTATCGACGGATTTACTAACAAAAACGGACAAGCTTGTGTTAGTGTCTTTGCCAGTAATAAAGGTTTCCCAAGTAACGGAAACGATGCGATCCAAAAACGCTGTGTTAATATTACTGAAATTCCTGTAGTCATGACCTTTGATAATTTGCAACCCGGAAGTTATGCCGTTGCGGTTCTTCATGATGCTAATCGTGATAATATGGCTAACCGAAATGGCTTAGGAATTCCCACCGAAGGATTTGGTTTTTCTCAAAACCCCGCAATTCTAACAGGCCCTCCCAAATTTAATGATGCGGCTGTTGTTGTTGCTGGAGATAACACTAATATTAATATTAAATTGAAGTATTTATTGAGAAATTAAAGATTAACCGACTTTAAAAAGAGTCTAATAAGTGTTTTTTCAGGGTCATCACAGGTAATGGCCCTTGAAGATGTTGCCAAGGTAAAACTTGATCTAAATCCCAATTTTGGTTAACATAATATTCCATAGAAGGTAATTTCCCGCGTAATTCTTTGAAGGCGCGGCGATAACTTCCGAGAGAGTCTCCATAGTGTCTGACTAATTCTAAGAGATGGGAAAGACGACGATCTCCCCTCGAAAGCAGAGCTTGAATGACTGACCATTTATAACTTTCTGGTCTAAATTCAATGCCATTGGCTCTTAATTTCTTTTCTAATAATTTTAATCGTTTTTCTGCATCTGGATTGACCCCAAACCATTGAAACGGGGTATGGGATTTGGGAACAAAGGTACTACAACCCAAGGTTAATTTAAAGCCCGGTGCCACTTTTTTTAATGTTTTCATTAACTCAATAGTTGCTTCCACATCCTCTAATTCTTCCCCTGGAATTCCCACCATCCCATAAAGTTTCATCCCTTGTAAACCGCCAGTTTTAGCATTAATAATAGCTTGAATAATTTCCTCATTTTCTAATTTTTTATTAATCATTTTACGGATGCGATCGCTTCCACTTTCAACCGCAATGGTTAAGCTGCGGGTATCTCGTTGTGCTAAAGTTCTTGCTAATTTTTCAGTAACAGTATTTGTTCTAACCGAAGCAATACTTAAACGCACATCATCATAATTCGGTTGAGTTAAATAATTCAGTAATTCATCAAATTCAGGATGTTGTGTGACCGACGCACCTAATAAACCTAAACGTCGGGTGACTTGTAGTCCCCGTTCAATAGCCGGAATTAAAGAAGCTTCTAAACTGGCGGTTCTAAAGGGTAATGTTAAATAACTAGCTAAACAGAAACGGCACATTTCAGGACAACTGCGGACGACTTCCACCATATAAATATTTTCCCAAGCGGCTTTTTCTGTCACCACCGTTGAAGCCGATAAAATATTACCTCGATAAGTTTGTTTTTGAATTTGAGAGGGAATATTAGAATCTATAGGTTGAATCGCTGCAATTTCACCGTCTAAACTCTGATAAGAAACTTCATATAAACTGGGAATATAAACCCCTGGAATTTGTGCTAAATGGCGTAATTGTGTGGAACGAGACTCATGACGCACTGATTGATAAGCGTCTAGGAAATTTCCTAATAAAGTTTCACCATCACCCAATAAAATAATATCAAAAAAATCAGCAAAAGGTTCTGGATTAGCCGTTAATACTGGGCCACCGCCAAAAATTAAAGGGTGTTTTTCTGTCCGATGAAGCGAACGCAATGGAATATTGAGAAATTCTAACCGCTCAAAAATATTGACATAATCGAGTTCCCAAGAAAAGGAAAAACCAACCAGTTCAGGATGGGGCGGGAGCGGTTCATGCAAATCAGTAAATAAACGACTGACTTCTACATCAGAACGCATCGCTAAAGTTGCCCAAACCAGTTGATAGCCTAAACTGGTAATACCAACAGTATATTCATTGGGAAACGCAAAAATAATCGGAATCGCATCTAAATCAGATGGCGTTGGAGTAAACAGTAATCGTTCAACATTAAAAACAGAAGCACTCACAGAATTAATTCAGAAAATACCAAAAGAATGTTTTTTTATTGTAGCTTACTCAACAAAAATCCCACTCAATAGAAGAGAGCGGGATTTTGTGATGAGTCTGGAAATTTTAGGAAAATTTAAACTCAAAGGTGGGGGAGATAGACACGATCCCTCGTCTCTATCCACCAAGATCAGTCTTACATCGAAGATCCTAAACCCACATAGGAACCATAGAAAAATAAACCAACCACCACTAAAACACCTGTTCCAGCAACAGTGGCAATTAACCACAATGGAATTCTGCCTGATTGCAACACGGTTATAACCTCGTTCATTCAAAGTTTAATTGACAAGGGATTTTAGATTTTGGATATGAGATTTAGGATGAATATTTTGGTCAAACATATATCTCATCAATCAACGTTCGCGGAGCGTCACGCAGTGAATCCAAAATCCTTAAATCGAGAAAAAATCCAGTTAGTTAATTAAAGAAATAACTGGAGAATAAAATGCCCAGAACAAAAATCAACAGCAAACCTAAATAGAGTGAAGTTCTGTTTAACTCCACAGGTTGGCGATTAGGATTGTTACTCCGTTCCATTGTCAGTCTCCTATCGTTGAATAAACTGCATTGCTGCGATCGCACCCAGGAAGAAAACCGTAGGTACTGCTAAAGTATGAACTGCTAACCAACGAACTGTAAAAATTGGATAAGTTATCGGCTCATTGGAACTGCTACCAGTTGCCATTTTATTAAACTCCTTTGTTAATTATTTACCAATGAAATCGCCAATTTGTTGTTTGCTATTAAAGCGATCGCTCACAATCGGAAGTTCTTGCCGTTGTTGAGTAAAATACTCATCCGGGCGAGGCGTTCCAAAAGCATCGTAAGCTAAACCTGTACTCACAAACAGCCAACCCGCAATAAATAAAGCCGGAATTGTAATACTGTGAATCACCCAATACCGGATACTGGTAATAATATCGCCAAAAGGACGCTCTCCAGTTGTTCCTGACATCGTTAAATCTCCTCAAGCAACGGTTGAACACTCAAATCTATATGATACGGGAGCAGGGAATGTGGAACAAGCCTACTCCATTGATTTATCTTAGGTTCCTTTAAGCCGTTGGCGGGGCAGAACCTTGATAACGCAGTAACGTTCCCCTCTGACCGAGAACAAAACCCTGTTCCGGGTCAAAAAACTTGATTTTGTACAGATTCGATGGGACATTTTCCACCTCCCGATCTTTCTGCCAAGTTTTCCCTCCATCCAAACTACACAGCAGATTTCCACTTCCGCCACTAACCCAAATTTCTTCAGGGGTGCGATAAGCTAAATCTAAAAATCCCCAACTGGTAGAATATTCAGGGTTAACCGGATCACCCCAAGCTTGAGGATCACTAGGATCAGTAAACCGCAATTCACCGCCCCGAGCAATCATCCACAAACGGCCATCTTGACCAAAGCCAACTTTTTCTAACCGTTTAGAACTATAACGATTATGAGGTTCCCAAGATTGAGATCCCGGTTCCCAAGTCGAGTAGAAATTGCCTTTAGCAGAAACGCTAATATAACGGCCATCAGCAGACCGAGACAAACTTCTGACAAAACCCACCGCATCCTCAACCAGAGCTTTCCAGGTTTTACCGCCATCTTCGGTTTGATAAATCGCCCCGACATCCGTTGTCATTTCCGCCGTATTGGGGGCTAGTGCCACAATACTGTAAGGGGAACCAGGTAACTTAGCATTTAAGGTAATCCGTTCCCAGGTTTGGCCTTCATTGCTGCTGTGCAGCAAAATAGACGGAAGTCCCACAATCCATCCTTCAGAACCCTTAAAGCTGACGGAGTTGAAGCGAACCTTTTCGTCCCCTAAATCGAGTTGCTGCACTTGCCAATGGTTGCCCCCATCGGTAGTTTCCAATAGTGTCGCCTCACTGCCCACAATCCAACCATGTTTCGGGTTCGTTCCTGTAAAGGCAATGTCGGCCAAATTCCCTTGGGTGTCCGTAGGAACTACTTCCCAAGGGTTATAACTGAGTTGGGGAAGGTATCGACAGCTTGCACAAATTAAGCCAACTGTCAAGACTATCACGATTTTTTGAAAAAATTTAACAATGTGCATCAGATTCAATGAAGTTTAAATCCCTCAATTGAGGCCATACAAGCTCATAAAGAACAAAAATCCCAGAGCTAATCCCCCAAAAATCAGGAGATTCTTTTGCTGGGGGGTCAAGGTATTCACCCCTAAGCCAAAGCCTAGATTTTCTTCAAACCCAGAGGGGTTTTCCTGAGAACCAATATTGACAAACTGGCTTTTCGGCGCGCCACAAACAGGACAACGCCATTTTGTCGGTAAATCAGCAAATGCTGTTCCCGCAGGAACCTTAGCACTGCCTTTCTTCGGCTCATAGACATAGCCACAAGCCTTACACTCATGCCGATCCAGGGCTGTAACTTCAGGGGCTGGCTCGCTCATAACTTGAACAGGGATGAGTTTAGGATTATTAAAATAACTATTAAATAATATTACAAAATTTGACCAACTCACAACCAACCTTCCCAGATCAACAACAGACAGACCTTGATCGGGAATTGGGATACAAAACCCCGATTAGATCGAAGATTAATGGAGAAATTATGTCAAAATGTAAAAAATCAGTTACAAACTTAGAGCGATCTCGATTCCACAGTGTTTATTCTCAGTGGCTACGAATATTTTTTAGGCTTCTTAATCATTAGCAGCCTAGTTCCGATCCTGGCTTTGGGTGTATCCAAGATAGTCCGACCCAAAAGCCGCAGTGGAGCTCGTCGAACCACCTATGAGTCGGGTAACGAGCCCATCGGAGGAGCATGGATTCAATTCAACATCCGATACTATATGTTCGCCTTGGTGTTCGTCGTCTTCGACGTTGAAACCGTGTTTCTCTATCCTTGGGCGGTTGCCTTCCACAATTTGGGACTGCTGGCCTTTATTGAAGCTTTGATTTTTATTGCAATTCTCGTCATTGCACTGGTTTACGCTTGGCGTAAAGGTGCTTTGGAATGGTCATAAAAGGTGATAAAACCATGACACAAAGTATTTCACCCGAAATCGAAAAAATTATTAACCCGGTGGGGCGTCCCCAAGTTACTCAGGAACTCTCGGAAAACGTGATTCTCACAACCGTGGATGACCTTTACAACTGGGCTAGGCTGTCTAGCTTATGGCCACTGTTGTACGGGACAGCCTGCTGTTTTATTGAATTTGCCGGTTTAATTGGTTCTCGGTTTGATTTTGACCGTTTTGGTTTAGTTCCCCGGTCTAGTCCACGACAAGCGGATTTATTGATTACGGCTGGAACCATTACCATGAAATATGCTCCGATTTTGGTGCGGTTATACGAGCAAATGCCAGAACCCAAATATGTCATTGCCATGGGTGCTTGTACCGTGACCGGAGGAATGTTTAGCATGGACTCCACAACGGCAGTACGAGGCGTGGATAAATTAATTCCGGTGGATGTCTATATTCCGGGGTGTCCTCCTCGTCCTGAAGCGATTATCGATGCGGTGATCAAACTGCGCAAAAAAATTGCCAACGATTCCTTACAAGAACGAGCCAATTTGCAACAAACCCATCGCTACTACACCCGACGTCACAATATGAAACCGGTTCCGCCGATTTTAACCGGTCAATATTTAGTGACCCAAGCTCGTCAAGTTCCCCCCAAACAGCTAACTGAAGCCATGGGAATGCCAGTTCCCCCCGCTTTAATTGCCGAACGAACAAAGGAGGAAAAACGTGGCTAACGCAGAAGCAGAAGCCCCCTTAGTGGAAGCCGGGAAAGTCTCTCAATGGTTAAGTGAAAACGGCTTTGAGCATGAATCCCTTGGCCCGAATAAAATGGGCGTGGAAATGATTAAAGTGGATCGAGACTATCTCATCCCCCTCGCCACCGCCTTGTATGCCTACGGCTTCAATAGCTTACGCTGTCAGTGTGCTTATGATGCCGGCCCTGGGGATGATTTAGTCAGCGTTTATCATTTAGTCAAAATTGATGACGACGTGGAACAACCCCAGGAAATCTGCGTCAAGGTCTTCGTTGATCGGAATGACCCCAGAGTCCCTTCAGTTTACTGGATCTGGAAAGCTGCCGATTTTCAGGAACGAGAATCCTACGATATGTATGGTATCGTCTACGAAGGTCATCCGAATCTAAAACGGATTCTAATGCCCGAAGATTGGGTCGGCTGGCCTTTAAGAAAAGATTATATCTCTCCTGATTTCCATGAATTGCAAGATGCCTATTAAGGGCAAAACCCAGCATTAAAATCAATTGACTCCTCGCACCTCACGGAGTTGGTGGGGTGTTAGTGTCAGTCAAACTTGATTTTAATAACAACACTGCAATTCAATTCGGCGATCCAAATTGCCAGATCTCTAGGAAGTCTGATATAGTTGCCTACGATAATGTAGAATTCATATCTGGCTTGGACTTGATACCCTCGGGTTTATATCAAGGGGTGTAGTTGATCAAGTTAAGCAACGGGTTCTACCCGGAGTCAAACAGATCAGTCTAAGCCTTCGATGCGTTTCGCAATTCACTTTGGTGGAGGAGTCAAATCGTGAGCACTCTCAACGGTACATCATTTAATGATATTAATTTCAATGGCATCTTCGATGCTGGAGATATTTCAATTCCCAATGTCACAGTTTTTTTAGATAGTAATGGTAATGGTTTACCCGAGTCGCTAGAAGCGGTTACTATCACGGATATTAACGGTTTTTATTCGTTTTCCAATCTAACAGCCGGAAACTATATCGTTGGGCAAGTTGTTCCTCCCGGTTTTACGCGGACAACAGCATCTACTCCTGTTGCGTTAACAGGAACCGAGACTACTCCCGTTTCATTTAATATTGCCAATGTTGGAGCCGTTACTCCTATTGTTCCGTCTCTGAGTGGCAATATTAGTGGGGCTGTATTTGTAGATAATAACCTGCTGGGTTTGTACAACTACATCTATGACGATAACGGCAATATTATTCTCGATCCCAATGGGGTTTATCCTGAGAATCAGCTATACGATCCCTTCACTGATGCCACGTTATCAGATGTTCCGGTCTATATTGACCTCAATAACGATGGTTTCCTGAATTCCAATGAACCCCTCACCTTCACCAATGAAGCCGGGTTTTATAACTTTAACGTTCTTCCTCCGGGTTCCTACCTGTTGAGATTAGCTCAACCGTTTGAGGTAACGGGCGAAAATTCCATTTTGGGTGAGTTGTTAGAAACCACAGGTACTCCTTTAGTGGTTGATGTTTTTGGCGGCGCAACCACCAGAGCCGATATTGGAACAGTAGTTCCCAATAGCGTTTACGGTAAAGTCATTAATGACCTGAACGGTAACGGTTTCCCAGAAGCTACAGAACCCGGAATTCAGGGCGTTACAGTCTTTATTGATTCTAACGGAAACAATGTTTTTGACTTGGGTGAAAAGTCAACCGTTAGTAATTTTGATGGGGCTTATATTATCAGAGGGCTAGATACTAACGTTGGACAAGAATCTAACGAAGTCTTGGCTCAAAATCCTTATCTGGCTTACCAACTGTTAGTCGATCCCCTGTCTGTCGCCAACTCCTTCCCGGTCACTTCTGTTCCCCCAACCACGGCCTACGTTAGAACTTCACCGCTACCGGGAGCGACGGTTGATGCTCCTGTGATTCCCGATGGTTCGGCTCAGGTGAACTTCCTGTATGCCTTTGCTCCAACACCGACTGCTGTCTTACCTGACAGCATCACCGGATTTGTGTTTAATGATTTCAATGGGGATGGTATTATTCAACCGGGCGAACCCAATCTACCCGGTGCTGAACTTTATCTGGATTTGAACAACAACCGTGACCTAGATGCCGGTGAACCTGTTTCCATTAGTGATGCCGCAGGTTCCTTTGGCTTCTTGGCTCTGCCCACTCCTGAAGACTACATTGTTCGGACAACGGATGAGTTCCTCACTACTGCTGTTCCCAACGTACTTTTAGGTGTGGGTCAAGCGGCTCAAGTGGCGGTTGGTTTAGCTAGCTTTGAACCCAATCCCCCCATTAACCAAAGCAATTTAATCCCCATTATCGGAACTACAGTCGTTTAAAACGGACGTAGCATCGATTCTATTATTAATTGAATTAATATCATCCTAGAGAAACAGTCTGTCACAGACGATCTACAGACGCTGTATACAAGGTCTCTACTCTAGGATGATATTTTTTTGTGGATTTTCCTCTAGTTGCCAGTCAACAGAAAAGCTGGTAAAATCAACTCATTCATCGTAGGCTAGATTCAGTGGAGTTGAATCCTTAACAATTTGTCTCAAGTTTTAATACCTTCAACGTTTCCAGCCAGCACGTTTAAGCTGAACAATGGTTTAACAGTGATTCATCAGCAGATTCGGTGCGCCTCCGTCGTCGTTGTTGATGTTTGGGTTCGGGCTGGAGCCATTTATGAACCTGATATGTGGTCAGGGATGGCACACTTTTTAGAACACATGATTTTTAAGGGCACAGCTAGTTTGGGTCCAGGGGAGTTTGACTATAACATCGAGCGTATGGGTGGGATCAGCAATGCAGCTACTAGCCACGACTATACCCATTACTATCTTGCCACAGCTAACCACTATTTAGCAGATACTCTTCCTCATTTGGGAGAACTGTTACTCAATGCAGCTATTTTTGAAGATGAATTTATACGTGAAAGGGATGTGGTTTTGGAAGAAATTCGTAGTTGTGCGGATGATCCTGATGCTATAGGATTTGAAGCACTATTAAAAACCGTCTATGAGAACCACCCTTACGGAAGACCTATTTTGGGAACAAAAAAGGAATTAATGGAAAACTCACCGGAAGCGATGCGATGTTTTCATCGTCGTCATTACCAACCGGAAAATATGAATGTGGTCATAGTGGGAGGGAT
>NZ_JBJUDF010000230.1:0-2865 GCF_046067725.1 Planktothrix sp. | reverse complement strand
ACCCGCTTTCAGTAACAGCAGATTGTCGTTTCTATACTCTCGAAGCAGACCACAAACAGTATCCGCACTGCCCCCAATCCCATAGATAAATTTGAGAGCCGCCTGAACCGAACGGATCACTACACCAATTCTATTCTTCTGGAGAACAGCACAAGCGGTATCGACCATCTCACGGGTGACGGCACTGTACTGCTTTTCTTCTATTTGAAATCCTGATAAATCCAAGCTCTGAAACGTTGTTGGTAACTTCGCCATTGTTCTCTTGATTCACTCTTCATATCTTCATTTTAGCTTAAATCTTCCATTATTGTAAACTTTAACCGAGATTTTAGGCAGAAAAAGAAAGGTACAATCTTGCTCATTCCTTGAAAGTCTCAAGAAAAATTAAAACTAGAGGGCTAGAGAAAATCTAAGTAATCTGCAAGAATACGGAGAATTTTAGAGATTTGGCTCGGAGATAATACCGGGGCTTGATTTTGAACTTGAAGCAGCAAACGCTCAAAGGAATCAGGCAACTCCCCAGGATTTTCTAGGTGGCTCATAAATTCTGAGTAGGTTTCCCCTCGCAGAACCGCAATTTTTTCGATGTTCTTTTTTTCAGGATACACGGAGCTTTCAGGATTTTCCCAAGCTCTGATAATGGCATGGGACAGTCCCAGAATTTTGGCAAATTCCCTGATACTCCTCTTCCCTCGAAGTTGTCTTACCGCTTCAGCAAACTTTTCTCTTTCATTTGATTTCACTGAAATTAGCTATGTATATATCTAGGATTTCCCTGATCATCTCTCATATTTCCTAAATCTGCTAATTCTGCTAAATTAGAAATGCAAATTTTCCGAAATTGGAAAATTAAAGCCCAGCAGAATGAGCGATGAGCAATCCAGAATTTCTATTTGTCAAGATTCGAGATGACATTGTGGATTGGGTGATGCAGCATGGTTTAAGCAAAACCGAATCTAAGCTATTTTTCTATCTTCTTAAACTTGACCGCTTTGGTGACTGTCCGGCTCAGGTAAAAGTCGCAGAAATCCTTCTGAAAACGGGAATTAGTAAAACTTCCTATCACGCTGCTATTGCTAAGTTCCAAGGTCTGGGATGGTTCGATTTTTGCCATTCTGATGTCAGAATCAGTAACCTTTGCTGTCGTCCGAAATTCCGAACTGATAGTCCGAAATCTCAAACCGATAGTCCGAAATCTCGAACTCAAATTCCGCAATCTCGAACTGAATCTCATGCCAAACCCTTGCCAAAAGCCAGTTCTAGCTTGCCTCAGACTATTCAGACTTATTCAGATTTTATTCAGACTCTCTCAGAAGACGAGAGAACGAGATTTATTAATTTTTGTGAAGCTCAAACGATTCATTTCAACCCGCCATTGGTGAAGCTGCAAACTTGGTTAGGGTCAATCGATAAAGTCACGGGACTGCCTAACTATGTTGAACTCTATGAGAAATTTGAGCGTTCTCCGCAAGAAGTCCAGATTAGGAAACAACAACAGCAACAGGCCCAAACTCAACGATGGGAAAGTGACGCCCGTTTATCCGCTTGGCTCTGGGAATGGAGTTGGTTTAGGAACTATGGTCTGACTTCTGAATGGATTAATTTAGCGGCAACAGAAACGGAACACACTGAACGCCGCGAGTTTGCAAGTTGGGCAGAAATTCATGGTGTTGGACGGCCGGAAACGCAGCGAGAAGATATGCCACCCAGTTTGATTAATGTCATGACTCTCTCTCCAAGAGAACAGCAGAAGATACAAACCTTCACCCAGCAGAAAAAACAGATGAAATCTCGGTTACAGTCATCTGAGGGACGAGAGACAAGGGACGAGAGACGTACCCTACGGGAAAAATTGCAAAGCATCACGAAGTGAGTTTTCTTGCTCCTTACCCCTCGACCCTCGCCCCTCGACCCTTGCCCCTCCCTATGGTTGATTTATCCTCTATTGCTAAACTCCAACGGCTCCGACATCCGAAGGTTGTCCAACAGGAACAACAGATTTATCAACCGTCATGGCAGTGTCACTGTTGCCGAGATTCAGGATTAATTATCTGGCCAGATAAAGTGATTGAAGGATATCAAGAAATGGAAGATTTACCTGTACTCTGTAACCGCCCCGGTTGTTCCGCAGCTTCTCATCTTCGACAAATGGGACTCGATGAACGGGTTGATGCTCAAATCTGTCAACTGCTTCATGATTTTAGTGTGGAGGATTGGAAAGTTACCGTTAAACTTCAATGGAACAAAGCGAAACAAATTGCTGAACAAATCGCTATCCTCAGTCAGAAGAAGTCTCTCCGGCCCCAGGGATGCGAACGCAATGACAACGATGAACGAGAAATTCAGATTCGCAAAGAAAATGCCCAAGCTTGGTTAGATGCCCGTCCTGTAGAGAATATCAGTGAGAATGCCCAGTCTTAATCTTCTTATTTTATTGGAGCTTTTAGCCTGAAATTCAGTGATGGAGAGATTCTCAGTTTAGGACGCAGTAAAGTATTAATTTTATTGAAATTGATTGATTTTTCAACGAATTTAGGCTTAAATTATTATCACCCACAGCTAAGTTTTCGAGGCTTCTGCGGGTGATAGTTGGTCATTAAACCAGGGTTTTGAAAAACCCCACTTCAATATTATGAATATACTAACACAAACAGGGCGCAGTGCAAGTCTTTCTTCAATTTTTCCTCCAGCTTTTCTCAAGGAGTCCCATTTCAGCGAATGGCAGGCATCTGGAGTCCATCAAGATATCATTGGCTTAAACGTTGTTAGTTTAGAAGGCAACGCACCCGCCGAGTATTTACTTTATTCGTCAAAGCTAAAGCGACTCAACACCGGAAGACTCAATAGTTCTACCCTCCGCACCTA
>NZ_JBJUDF010000229.1:0-4627 GCF_046067725.1 Planktothrix sp. | reverse complement strand
TTGAGGATTAAAATTTTCTGTGGATAGTAAATTTTCTTCGGTTAAATCATTCAACTTGTCTGGACAAACCTTATTGTTGTTCCTGACTTTAGGGTTGAGTGTATTCGCCTTAAGTTTAGATGGGGTGAACGACCATTTATTCCACGTTCAAGGGTCGTTATTTTTGCCGTGGTTGCTTTGTACGGTTGCGGTTTCGGCGTTGGGATATTGGGTGATTCCAATTTTAGTGACAATTAAAGCCGGACAATTGATTCGAGAAGATGGCCCCCAAGCGCATTTACAAAAAGCCGGAACTCCAACGATGGGCGGGATCTTTTTTGTTCCGGTGGGCGTGGCGATCGCTTTAATTTTAACTCAATTTCATCCTAATGTGATTGCAGTTTCAGCCTTAACTTTAGCCTACGGATTCATTGGTTGGTTAGATGATTGGCAGATTTTAAGACGCCAATCAAATAAAGGAATTTCTCCTCGCATGAAATTGGCGTTGCAAGTCGGTTTTGCAATGCTATTTTGTTTTTGGTTATTAGCAACTGATGCTACAACTTTAACCACTGTTGCTTTACCTTTGGGATTAACAATTCCGTTAGGATTATTATTCTGGCCCTTAGCAATTTTTGTGCAGGTTGCTGAGAGTAACGCCACCAATTTAACCGATGGGGTTGATGGGTTAATGGGGGGGTTAGGTGCGATCGTATTTTTGGGTTTAGGAGCCTATTTAGCTCCCACAGCACCGGAATTAACCACCTTTTGTGCTTGTATGAGTGGGAGTTGTTTAGGATTTGTTACCCATAATCGCAACCCAGCAAAAGTCTTTATGGGGGATACGGGAGCCTTGGCATTAGGAGGAGCTTTTGCGACGGTTGCCTTATTAACGAATAGCTTGTGGGTGCTATTGATTATTAGTGGAATTTTCTTGATTGAAACTTTATCGGTGATTGCTCAAGTCAGCTATTATAAAGCGACAAAAAACCCCGATGGAGTCGGGAAACGGTTGTTAAAAATGGCGCCTTTACATCACCATTTAGAATTATCAGGATGGCAAGAAACCCAAGTGGTAGGTAGTTTCTATTCGATCAATGCTATTTTAGTCTTAATCAGCCTAATTTTAGGTTACTTATCAACCTAAATCTTGCCATTCTCCCAACCTGGTGTGATTCCCCATGACTAACCTTTCTGTTGTGATCCCGGTTTATAATGGCGCAATGGATTTGCCGGAGTTAATTGAGGGTTTACGATCGCAAACCTATCCGGCAAATCAAGTCGAATATTTATTAGTGGATAACAATAGTCAGGATAATTCTGTTGCAATTGTGCAGGAGTTAGCCGCCTCTTCTTCTATTGAAATTTCATCATTATTAGAAAATAAAATTCAAAGTTCCTATGCGGCTCGTAATGTCGGAATTCGCGCGGCAAAAGGTGAAATTATTGCCTTTACAGATATGGATTGCCGACCGGAACCGCAATGGTTAGAGGAATTAATTCAACCTTTTTTAAATCAAAAAATCGGATTAGTTGCTGGAGAAATTATTGCCTTACCCAGTGAAAATTTATTAGAAAAGTATGCCGATAAACAGGATACTTTATCTCAAAAACATACCTTAAATCATCATTTTTTACCCTACGGTCAAACGGCTAATTTAGCCATTCGTCGCGCTATTTTTGAACAGGTGGGGTTGTTTCGTCCCTACCTGACCACGGGAGGAGATGCGGATATTTGTTGGCGAATTCAACAACAAACCGATTATCAACTGGAATTTGCACCCCAAGCAACGGTTAAACATCGTCATCGGTCTACCTTCAAAGGATTACAAAGTCAATGGCGACGCTACGGACAATCCAATCGTTATTTACACGAACTTCATGGAATTAATTTAATGGAAGGGTTCAAACCTTCGGATTATGTTTATCGCTTAGGACGTTGGCTGTTAAAAGAATTACCCGTTGGTAGTGTTAAACTTTTGATGGGAAAAGCAGAAATTGTGGATTTGGTGAGCACCCCCATCTCGTTATTAAATGGGCGTGCGCGTTTTCAAGGACAACAACAAGCCAAATTATCGGAACAAGCTCGATGGATTGACCGTTTTTAAATTGCACTGGTTGTATTAAAAATAACACAGTATAGTTAAAATTTGGGTTCTGTGTTCTCTATTAACGTAGATAAAGTTTTTTTAACTTTAGGCTAAATTAGCGGTAAAGCTGTTATATTGTAAAAACTCAGTTGAATTTGTTTTTGTCAGGGCTTCAACTCGATTTAGACATCACACCGAACCTGACTAACAGAGGCTTTCTACTTTTCAAAAATATCCTAATCACAGGAAAAATGCGGTTCTTTTGGTAGATAGCCTGTGATTAACTCAATTGGCATTAGCCTAGAGCATTTTACTGTCTCTTGGTCTTGATAATTGAGTTAATCTTGATGCCTTGATCTGCCATTCAATGATGTATCACTAATCCCCAAACTTTATCACCTTGAGTACATCTTGAAACACCAAAAAACACCCAAAATTTGTATTTTAGGCGGAGGTTTTGCTGGACTTTATACAGCATTACACTTGGTTTCTTTACCGAGAAACAAATCTCTCAGCCCTGAGATTACATTAATTGATAAAGAGGAACGTTTTTTATTTACGCCTTTTCTTTATGAATTAATCACTGATGAATTTAGAGACTGGGAAATTGCGCCTTCGTTTCATAAATTATTGGATCAAGATCAGATTCAATTTTACCAAGGAATCGTCGAAAATGTTGACTTAAAAAAACGAGAAATTCATCTCAATAATGGGAATTTAACCTATGATTATCTCGTTTTATCCGTAGGTCGAAAAACATTTTCGGCGGTGAGAACTCACGAACAAGCTCAAACCTATGCCTTCCGAACTTTAGCGGATGCAGAACGCTTGAAACAGCGATTATCCTTGTTAGAATTATCCCAAAAACCTAAAATTTCGATTGCCTTAATTGGAGGCGGGCCGAATGGAGTAGAATTAGCAGGGAAACTCGCAGATCGTTTAAAACAACGAGGAGAAATTTATTTAATTGTTCGGGGTCAAGAAATTCTGAAAGGATTTTCCAAGTTTAGCCAAAAAGTGGCTTATCAGTCTTTAATCTCCAGAGGCGTGCAAATTAAATTTCAAACCCATATTGAATCTGTTGATCCTGAACATATCACCTTAGTGGCTCCTGAATATCAAGAAAAAATCCAGATTGACTTAGTGGTTGAAACCGTAGGAACCCAACCCAGAGAATGGCTGTATCACTTAGATTGTCAGCATAATAAAAGAGGTCAAATTTTAACAACACCGACATTACAATTAGTGGATTATCCTGAAGTTTTTGCATTAGGAGATTTAGCGGATATTCGGAATTTACAAGGTCAACAAGTACCCGCAACGGCTCAAGCGGCGTTTCAACAAGGCTCAGTGACGGCTCGAAATTTGAAAGCTTTAATCAGGGGTCAATCATTAAAAGCATTCCACTATTTTCATTTTGGAGAAATGCTGACATTAGGAATTCAAGAAGCCACCGTGTGCAGTTTTGGGATGAAATTAAGGGGTTTAATGGCTTGTTGGATGAGAACCTGGGTTTATATTTTATTAAGAATGCCGACGGTAAATCATCGTTTACAAGTGATTCAATATCGCTGGAAACAAGAAATGACTAAACTATTGACAATATCCCGCAGATCGACTAAATTGAAATCCCATAAAATTCTCTAATCTTGAATCGGGAGTAAATTTTATTAAATAAACTGGTAAAAAATAAACTCAATGAACGGTTGCAAAATAGGAGCTTTAAAATGGAGAGTTTAAATAAAAAAACGGATAATACAACTTTAACAAAACTGTCTATTTCTACTCTAATTGTCGGAACAATTGGTTTACAATTTGCCGTTGCATTATTCTGGTTGTGCCCTAAAAACCATCCAGCTTTCTCCTCCAGAAATCTTTGTCCTGCTCTGCCCGCAGATCCCACTTTTTTTCCATTTTTGGATTATCCAATGTACGCGACCGCACGTTATGAGGGAGTTCAAATAGATGAAAAGTTTCTCTATGGGTTTTTAGAGAGTGGAACCAAAGTTCCCATTACTGATGAAGAGCTAGAGATAAGTCGTTATCAATTTCTAACTAAAGTGATTCCGAGAGTTCAAGAAAAGAATGATAAAGCCATTGAATATTATGTAGGAATCTATGAAAAAAAATATCATAAAAAATTGGTTAAATTACAAGTAGAAAATCATCCGAGAGTGATTACCCGGAATGGAATTAAGCCAGGAGAAAAACAAGTAATTTTTGAACTGAGTTTCTAATCTTAATAGACAACAATTTTTCACTCGATAGATCACTGTAATTAGCAAAAAAAAATGAAAATTAAAAAAATAGCATTTGATTTATCTCAACGTTGGAATGCTTATTGGTTTCAGTCTTCACCCTTGTTTGATCTAGCCGTTTGCCGAATCATAATTATTGCATTTCAACTGGGGAATTTGATCGTTAGAGATTATTACGGAGCCATGTTAAAAAGAGGAGAGGTTGCTGCTTTAAATTACAATCCCTTAAATCCGGTGAAGTGGTTAACCTTTCCTTGGGGATGGGAACAAGTTCCTCCCAATTGGTATTTATCCTTAATT
>NZ_JBJUDF010000228.1:0-14014 GCF_046067725.1 Planktothrix sp. | reverse complement strand
TCTCGGTATCCATATTTATCAAATTTAGCGGTGCATCCTCAATATCGCCAGCAAGGAATTGCTCAACAATTACTGATATCTTGTGAACAAACAGCCCAACGTTGGGGCTTTTCTAATGTGTATCTTCATGTTCTGGAAAATAACCGCCAAGCCAAACGACTTTATTACAAACTGGGTTATCGATTAAAAGACATTGATTCGGGTTGGGATTCGCTGTTATTTGGACAGCCTCGACGTTTATTTTTACAAAAAAAAATTGGGAATTTTTAGGAGTAAGAGAACAGGAAACAGATGAATCCTAATTCAGAAACTATAATTCGTTCAGTCGAAACTGATCAAGAACTTCAACAAATGTTAGATGTTCGTTGGTTTGTGCTTAGAAAACCGTTAGGCAAAGAAAAAGGAACAGAACAAGATGAGTATGAACAGGAATCATTTCAGGCTATTGCCATTAATCATAATAGAATCATTGGATGTGCAAGACTTAGAACCGTGTCCGCAATATTAGGAGAAATTGGTTTTGTTGCCGTACTTCCTGAATTTCAACATCAAGGAATTGGTCGAGAATTAATGCTAAAGTTAATTGAACAAGCGCGAACCGTAAATTTACAAGAAATTCGGCTTAAATCCCGATATTATTGTTTTGAGTTTTATCAAAAACTAGGATTTATACAATCCGGTGAACCCTTCGATTTTTTAGGCATTCTTCATATTCCTATGCTGCTTAAATTATAACAGAAAAAAGCAGTTTATTTTTGTTTTAATCGTTCTCCTAATCGTAAAATTTGACAGGCTAAAATAGCGGCTCCAAACCCATTATCAATATTCACAACACCCACTCCCGCCGCACAGGAATTTAACATGGTTAATAGGGGTGCTAACCCATTAAAACTCGCGCCATATCCCACGCTGGTTGGTACTGCAATGACGGGACAATCTGCTAAACCTGCAACAACACTAGGTAACGCACCTTCCATTCCTGCCACTACAATTAATACATCAGCATCCGCAATTAAATGCCAACTACTCAATAACCGATGAATTCCAGCAACACCGACATCCCATAACCGTTTAACTGTAAAACCGCATAAAGTTGCAGTAACGGCGGCTTCTTCAGCAACGGGTAAATCAGCCGTTCCCGCCGTTAAAATAGTAATGGTTCCCTTTGTCTGAGCTTCAGGGATTTGATCCGGTTTAATCGCGCAAATTTTCGCAATTTCATAATAATATAAATTTGGGATCTGAGCTTTTAATTTTTGGTAAACATCCGGTTCAATTCGAGTCGCCATAACAACTGGATTTTGCTGACGCATCACCTCAATAATTTTAATAATCTGTTCGGGGGTTTTATCTTGTCCCCAAATCACTTCAGGAAATCCGGTTCTCAATTTGCGATGATGATCAATTCTAGCAAAATCACCAACGGGTTCAAAATCGAAGTGTTTAATTTTATCTAAGGCATCCGTTGGGGTAATTTCACCGGATGCAACGGATTCAAGTAACTGTTGTAACGCTTCAGGATTCATGGGGATTCAAAAACTAATTATTCAGCAATTCTGAGTTCATATAAATTCCAAAATCCTCCCCCTAATGGCGTGAATTGAATGCCTTGAACGCGATTGCGAATCGCTTCAAAGGAGAGGGGATTAACCATATATAATAAAGGGACTTGTTCAGCCATAATTTTTTGAGCTTTGCCATAAAGTTCTTTCCGCTTTTTAGGATCAAATTCTTGGGACGCTTTCACAAATAAATCATCAATTTCTTGTTCCCAATCAGAAACTTGCCAACCTTTAATTTCTGGTTCTCCCGGTTGTGGCCCTTGGTTAAAGGTGTGTAACCGTCCATTTACTGACCAGATATTATAACTTCCATGAGGTTCAACTCCTCCTCCAGTAAATCCTCCTAGATAGGCATCCCAATTTCGGGAACTTGAAAGACGTTCAACTAAGGTATTAAAGCTGAGAAATAATAAATCGACTTCAATCCCAATTTTAGCCAAATCTTGGTTAATTTGAGTTGCCATTTGTTCCCGAATTTTTTTACCTGCACTGGCGATGAGGGTAAAGCGAACTTGATTCCCGTCACTATCGGTTAATTGTCCTTGATTATTATACTTAAATCCAGCATCAATTAACAGCTTTTTCGCTTTTTCTGGATCATAAAGATAAATTTTTAATCCTTCTTCTGGAGATAAATAAAAGGGACTTTGTACGGGAAGGATGGAATATTGTAATTCTCCTAATCCCAAATAAAGATTGTTTTTCATGACTTCCCGATTAATCGCATAATAAACGGCTTGTCGGAAGGCTTGATTATTAAACCATTTAGATTTAATCGGATCAACAAAGGGTTTACCTTGGGCATTTTTCCCTTGATTTAAGTTAAATGCCATAAACACAGTTCCCATATCTGGCCCTGCATTATAAATGGTAAATCTTCCTCGTCTTTCTTCGGGTTTTAGCAGGGGAAATGCTTCAGGTTGAATTTGTAACGTATCTAAAGAACCTGAACGGAAATTTAATAATTGAGTATCGGTACTTTCAATAATTTGCCAGACAATTTGTTCAATATACGGTTGCGGGTTTCCCTCTTTATCTTTGCGCCAATAATAAGGATTTCGTTGTAAAATCACCCGTTGATAGGGAGCATAACTTTGAATTTTATATTGACCATTGACCACAATTTCTTCGGGGTTGGTATTGGTTCCCCAAGTGGTTAAAAATTTAGGGTTTCCATCAGCATCTGTTTCGTTAATCGATGGTTTTAAAATATGAGCAGGTAAAATCGTTAGTCCGGCTACATATTGTAAAAAAGGTGCAAAAGGTTCCGCTACAGCAAATTCAACTCGACGATTATCTAATTTTTTAACGGTGGGAAAGGTTCGACTTTTTCCGACTCGCAAAATATCTTTAAAACTGGTCGGAATCTGATCATTCAAATAAATATCATTATAGGTAAAAATAATATCATCAACGGTGAAAGGTTTCCCATCTGACCACTTTAACCCATCTTTTAAGGTAATAATAATTTTTTGTTTATCTGGAGAAATTTGCCACGATTCGGCTAAACCTGATTGGGGAATTAATTCTCCGGTGACAGGATCTTCTTGAATTAAAGAATCATACAAATAACCAAATACATTATAAGCAGATTGACTCATCGGTGGATTAAACGTTGCTGGGCCGCTGGGAGTCGGAACCACCAACCGAGACGGAATTTGCGATTGAACCGCACTACAGGCGCTTAGAACCAGTGCTAAGAGGATGATTAATATCTTGTGTAACCTATGAGGTCGAAATAAGATCATAGAATGGGGAAAAGTAAGCGGTGAAAGGGGTTTAGAATTGATGTTTTAATCTTCTGAATTTTAATTAATTTTTTCTAATAAAGCGACTGCATAAGCCGCAATACCTTCTTCTCGACCAACGGGGCCTAATTTTTCATTCGTTGTTGCTTTGACTCCAATTTGATCTAAATTTAAGTTTAAGGTCATGGAAAGGCGCTCGCACATGGCACTAATATGAGGTTTTAATTTAGGACGTTCGGCGACAATGACAGAATCAATATTTCCGACTTTCCAACCTCGATCTAAAATTAATTGATTCACCTGTTTTAATAACACTAAACTATCCGCACCCTCCCATTTTTCATCGGTGGGTGGGAAATAATGCCCAATGTCTCCTAAACTTAAAGCGCCTAACATGGCATCCATAATGGCATGGGTTAAAACATCTGCATCACTGTGTCCTAATAATCCTAATTCATGGTTAATTTTAACCCCGCCTAAAATTAAAGCTCGTCCAGGGACTAATTTATGAATATCATAGCCATTACCAATGCGAATATTCATCAAATCTTGTTTCCTCTTCTAATCAATACTGTTTTTTATTTTACCATTAATGGGGATGATCTTTTATAAATCAGAAATACTTAACTTTCTTAACATTGAGGTTTTTTTGTCTTGGTGGGCTTGCATTCGTCTTAAAACATCACAGAGAAATTGTAATGCTTTATCGATATAAGCTCCTTTATTTAACATTACACATTCAGCCCGACTTCCCATCGCTGCATCGGTGACTTCGGCGCGAGATGGCATTCCTCCTTTTGCCATTGATTCTAACACCTGAGTTGCCCAAATTACGGGAATATGGGCGGCTTCACAAAGCCATAAAATCTCTTCTTGAACTTCCGAAAGTCGTTCAAATCCTAATTCAACTCCCAGGTCTCCCCGTGCGACCATTACCGCTAGGGGGGGATGTTGCATTGCGGTTAATAAGAGTCGCGGAAGTTGATCAAAAGCTTGTTGATTTTCGATTTTCAGAATCATCCCTAAATGATCGCCTTTAACCCGTTTTAATTCTATGATAAATTGTTCAATATCTTCAGGTTTTTGAACAAAAGAAAGGGCAACAATATCTCCATATTGAGCAATAAATTCTAAGTCTTGAATATCTTTTTCCGTTAAAGCTGGAAGATTTAAGGTTGTGTCTGGTAAATTAATCCCTTTTTCGCTTTTTAGTTTAGCCGTTCCATTGACAACAGAAGTAATTTCAACTCTAAATTGATGTTCAAATACTTCTCGAATTACTCCGGCTATTTTACCATCATCAAAAAAGATTCGTTCTCCGATTTTTACATCTCGGAAAACTTCAGGTACAGTACAACCAATACAAGCCGGTTCAATCTGATTTCCTTGGTCATCAAAAACAGCAGATTTGCCTAAAATTTCTCCTTTAATCACCATTAATGAATCCCCCTGAGTTAAACTAATCGCTTGAGGTTGGGGAGGAAGTTGTGTAATAGTATCTTTTGCGATTAATTTTTTACCTCGATACAGGGATAATTTGGTATTAGAAATAACATAGGCGGTTTTATCGCTTTCACAAATACAACTTGTCTTATTCACTTCTATCACATTTAAAAAGCGACGGCTTCCCCGGGTATCCGTTAACCGAATTTGATCACCAATTTTTGCTGATTCTAATAAATTTCCTTGAATTGGAATTACATAATTTTTATTTTCTACCGAATAAGGTTGAGTGCTAAAATGAATTTTTGCGGGTTTAATGAGTTGTCCTAAATCGTTGCGGATGGGTTTCCATTTAATGAATTCTAGTCCGGGTTGAATTTGTTCGGTGCGTAATTTTGGGCCAGCTAAATCAAAGGAAATGCGACAAGATTTTCCTAATTGTCGTTCGGCTGCACGTAAATTTAGGATCATTTTTTTCCAAGCTTCAGGATGATCATGGGCGCAATTAATTCGCATCACATTCATCCCTTGTTCTAATAAATTATAGATAATTTTAGGATCATTAGCGGCTTCAGTGGGAATAGTCACCATTACCCTCGTATTATGTTGTTTAGGACTAGGGCCTAATATTGCAACTGCATTTTCCGATAAAAGAGCACTTCCTACCCCAAAACTAATAGGAGCTTCCTGTTCTAATTCGGGCGGAATGGGTCGTTGTTCTAACCGATATAAGGCTCCTAGAACAGCATCTAAAGAAGCCATAACATGACCTTCTAAACGTCCTAAAGAGCTTAATCCTAATTGGATTAATTCACGCTGTAGTTCCCGCAAATCATGGCGACGAATGGCTAAATAATGAACTAAATTATAAGCACTTTCTCGACAGACTGGAGAAGTTTTTTGCAGCAAATCAGCGAGTTCTTCTTCTAAAGATATAGCGGTTTTTCGCAGTTCGGTTACTGAACGAATCGCTCTTTCAATCGTAATTGCACGAGAGATTTCAGCAGAGGTATATCGCTGTTGAGGTTTCATAGCTTTATCAGTTAAGTCCAGATGTAGATGACTGAATTCTGGACTTAACTTAAATTTTAGAGGGAAAATCCTTCCTAACGCAATCCTATTGTTAAAAAGTCTCAAAAAACTTAAAGATGATTAGGAATCCGCCAGAAAAATTACCAGGGAGACTGTAGAGATTTTCCGGTAAACGAAAGGTTAGGAAAAGTTTAAACTAAACTTAAACAGTTATTAAACTTTCTGGGGTTTTCCAGAGGTTTAAAAGGTCTGTGGAGAGGAATGGATAGACTGGACAGAAACAGGAGGGGACTGAACAGCAGCAACGCCAAAAAAGCCAAATAAAATCAGAAAGATACTGACAACATAACCTAAACCAATAATTGCGTAAGAATTGCCAATATTTTTGAGGAACTGTTTGATGACTAAAACATCGATGAGTAAGGTTTTCATGATTGTAACCTCCATAATTGGACTTAATAATCAGTAACGCTCAACCCACACAAGAGTGAGCACCCGGTTGACCCCCTTGGGTGATTTCACTATTGTTCTAATGGATGACTCTCTCGGAGGATGTTGCTATCTAATGGGAACTCATTAATATAAAACTAGCTGGCGTAGAAATGGAAAGAACTGCCACTCTGACTTTTGTGCTAGTTTTTTTGCAGCTATCGTACAATGAGTAAACTCTTGTCAGAGGAGTTGCAAACCTATAATACCACAATTGTTCTTAGATGAAGCGTTAAATTTAGTATTTTTATCGGCTTAGGATGGAGGAGTTCCAGATTAAAGCATCTAGGACAGAAGATTAAACCGTCAGGAATTAACTTATTTTTAAACTAAAGTTCACCTGAATTCTACGACTGTCCCGATGCGATATGGAATCTTGAAAATGATCAGTTGTTGGAGTTTTACTCAGCCATTAAAAAGGCATCAAAGGCAGGAATAGTAACCCAAGTTCCCGTTTGATTCGATTCATGGGTTAAATCCATTAACAGTTGAGAATACACTCCTTCTTTTAAGGAGGGTTCTAAACTTTTTCCTTGTGCAATTCCGCTTATCCATTGGTCAATGACGCGCATTAAAGGTGCTATTCGACCATCAGGATAAATACGCGGAAATTCTAAATGTTCTGGAATCGAAATTTCACTTAAAGGTTGACCTTTTTTACTTCCCCAGAGACGAAATCCATGCACATAATCCTGTTGATTATCACTACCTAAAATTAAGGTTCCTTCGCTTCCATACACTTCTACCCAATGTCCTCGTCCTTGATAGGTGACAGAACTTAAACAAACTTGACAAGGAGTACCATCTTCTAGTTCTAATATTAAGGTACAAATATCATCGGCATCAACTATTTTTAATTCTCCTCCAGCGTCAGGGTCAGAACGTAAAGGAATTGAAGTATTAAGTTGACTGCAAAGGCGTTTAATCGAACCAAATAACCAGGCAATATAATCAAAACTATGGGAACCAATTGCCCCTAATACACCTCCTCCTTTGTCTTTTTGAGCATACCAATTCCAAGACCGAGTTTCATCTGCACGACTGGAGACTAACCAATCAATTTTGATTAATCTTTTTTGACCCACATAATTATCGGCTAAGAGTTGGGCAAATTGTTGCCAAGCGGGAATGAAACGAAATTCAAAATCTAAGCTGGTGATACAGTTTTTTGATGCAGCTAGTTGATAGAGGTATTTAGCTTCTTGAACACTTAAGGTTGTGGGTTTTTCTAATAATAAATGTTTGCCCGCATCCAGAGCTATTTTAGCCATCTCAAAGTGTAAAAAGGGTGGTGTTGAAATGGCAACCCCTTGAACCTCTGGTAAAGCAACAATCTCATCAATGCTATTAAAAGCATGGGGAATATTATGACTAGAAGCGATGGCTTTTGCTTTTTCTAAATCTCGATGATAAACCGCTACAACTTCGGTTTTAGGATGGTCTTGAAAAGCGGGAATATGAACTTTTTTACCGAATCCTGTTCCAATTACAGCAATACCAATTTTTGTGTCTGTTGTCATTGTTTTTCCTTATTACAAAAATCTGGGTTTTAAGAACAACGTTAAAAACAACGTTTGTTGCAATCAGTCATCAAAATATTAGTCAAATTTTAACATAAAAAGCTATAGCAAGCCTAAATTATTCGTGATCGAAATCTGTAGGGGTTGGGTCTCCCAACCCTCTTTACTTCAACAAATTTGTCACGAGATGCAATCGCTTTAACTTTTGCCAATACTCCGAAAAATCGAACCTTATACCCGCTAAGATGACAAACGATTTTCAACTTGATGTTCGACCCATTCTATTACTGTTTTTCCTAAAGAAACTTTTTCTAATAAATCTATTTCTCGAATTCCCGTTGGACTGGTAACATTCACTTCTGTTAAATAGCCTCCGATCACATCAATTCCGACAAAATATAAGCCATCTTGAATTAATTTAGGGGCTAATTGTTGACAAATTTCATATTCTCGATTAGTAATTTCTGTTTGTGCGACTCGTCCGCCTACAGCCATATTTCCTCTAAATTCTTGACCTGTGGGAATGCGATTAACTGCACCGATGGGTTCTCCATTTAACAGAATAATTCGTTTATCTCCCTCCTTAGCTTCCGCTAAAAATCGTTGAATCATCACCGGATATAACCCTTGTTGGGTGCTAATTTCAATTAAAGAATTAAAATTGCGATCGCGAGCTTCTAAAAATAAAATTCCTTCTCCCGCTTTTCCGCCTAACGGTTTTAAAACGGCTGCACCTTCTTGTTCAACAAACTCTCGAATAACTTGTTTATCTCGACTAACAATTGTTTTCGGAATACAATCTTTAAATTGTAGCGCGTACATTTTTTCATTCGCTGTTCTTAACCCATCAGGAGAATTAATCACTAAGGTTTTTTGAGGGTTAATATAATCTAAAAGGTAGGTTGCATAAAGATAAGGAATGGTGACAGGGGGATCGGTTCGCATGAACACTGCATCCATATTTTCTAACGGTTGGAAGCTGGGTTTTTCCACAGAAAACCAAGGTTTAGCTACAACCCAATGATCACGCTCTCTCACAATTGGAGTCAAATTAACTGGTGTTAAAAGTGCCCAGGTTTGACCCTCAATAACATTCAGTTGATGCGCTTGTGTCACCCAAATTTCATGTCCTAAAACTTGTGCCGCTTCCATTAAAGCAACACTGCTATCATGACTGGGATTTAATTTTTCAATTGGGTCAATGATAAAGGCAAATTTCATCGTTATTTACACTAAAAAAGGTGAAAAAATGAGATAAAGATTAGAACAGAACAACAAGATTAAATCCTGGCATTTGCCAGTGTTACTGAATGAATAAGGATTGTCAAACTGCCAGGATTTAGGATAGAATTAATTTAATAACGGATCAAGTTTCCCTTGACGATCTAAGGCGTGAATATCATCACAACCCCCAATATGCTGATCATCAATAAAGATTTGGGGAACAGAACGACGGCCATTTGCTCGTTGTGCCATTTGATCTCGTGCATCTTCATCCCCATCAATCACATATTCAGTGAACTCTACCCCTTTCTTATTCAGTAATGCTTTAGCTCGGATACAGAAAGGACAGGTACTCCAAGTATAAATTTCAACGTTTGCTGCCATAGAGGATTCTGGAATTGAGACATTTTTATTTATGTTAATATAAATTAACCCTTTTACAAGATTATTCTAAAAAAAAATGAAGAAATCCAAGGTCTACCCCAATCCTATTCTAGTCTGAATCTTAAGACTATATCTCCCTCAATTACTTTAATTTCAGTTTAGCAAAATGTCAATTTCTTTCCCTGTGATCACTCCCCAACCTCGGATTTCTATTCCTAGCTCTAATTCTAACGATCCTGGTTATATTGTACAACCGGGAACAGGATTAGATGGTGTCGTCCAAATGGTAGGAATTGATAATCATACTTGTAGCGGAGCATTATTAACAACTGGACGTCATATTTTAACGGTTGCCCATTGTGTGACGGATGAATTTGGGGAACCGGATTATATTTCTGCTTCAGAATATACAGTTTATTTTGATTTACCTTCTGGACAAGTTGGTATTCCTGTTTCTCAAATTTATATTCATCCTGAATGGGATTCTGATATTAATTATAACAATGATATTGCTATTTTACAACTGTCTCAACCTGCCCCGGAAGCCGCCAATCGTTATGAAATTTATACAGGATTTGATGAAATCGGACAGACAATTCAAAAAGTAGGTTATGGGGAAATAGCGACAGGAAATTTAGGACAAAATGCCAATTCTGATCTGGTTTCAACAAAACGCATGGGCTTCAATCGTTATGATGCTTTTGGAGAATTATTTAATACTGATCCCTATGATTATAATATGCAGCAAGGGAAACAATTCGTTTATGATTTTGATAATGGTTTACCTCAAAATGATGCCTTTGGACAAGAATTTAACATTAATGATTTAGGATTTGGATTATCTGAAGTTAGCATTAGTCCAGGGGATTCAGGGGGGCCAGCTTTGATTAATGGCAAAATAGCAGGTCTAACCTCCACTGGTTTTCCTTCAGCGAAAGTGGGTATTGATGTTACTAATTCATTAGATTCTAGCTTTGGTGAATATGCGTCTGATACCAGAGTTTCGGTGTTTGCTGATTGGATTAATCAAATTATTAATCCTCCTGACTATAGCGGAAATGATCATAATATTGGTACAATTAATCATGATTTTCTGTATGGATATCAAGGAAATGATACCCTCCAAGGTTTACAGGGAGATGATCATTTATTTGGCGGGAAACAAGATGATCATCTTTATGGAGACGAAGGGAATGATAATCTTTATGGAAATTTAGGTTTGGATTTCATTTATGGTGGATTTGGAAATGATTTTTTAATGGGAGGTCAAGAGTCTGATTTTCTCTATGGAGAAGCCGGAAATGATACCTTAAGTGGAGATTTAGGAACTGATTATTTAACCGGAGGGCTAGATTCCGATTTATTTATTCTTTCTTTAGCTGATGCCAATTCAGATCCAACATTAGCTGATATTATTACAGATTTTGAACCTGCTTTTGATCAAATTGGATTAACAGATGGTTTAACACCTGCCAATTTAACCTTAGAATTATCAATAGATCCCTATTTATATTCATCAAAAACCCTAATTCGAGTCACAGGTTCAAATCAAATTTTAGGAATTGTTACTAATATTGATCCAGAGCAACTTCAAGATCGTTTTCTCTCGATTTGACAACTAAAACCCGTTAAAAATTCATTTTCTCACCCAACCATTAACCGTAAATCGACTATCCGCAAACTGTTGAGAAGAACAATAAACAGGTAAAACTTCGTGCATTAAACCGCTATAAAAAAAGATAATTCGATTATTTAAAGGTTCTATGGTTTGAACATTTTCTAATTTTGAATAGGCATATTGACCTTGCCATTGAGTATCATAAAGCAGTAATTCTCCCCCTGTAAAGGCTTTCGGTTCTCGATGGAAATAATAAACATAGGTTAACATCCGAGTTTCATCTCGTTCTGACCCATTATCATTATGAAGGCGGAAATAATGACCCTGATTATGGGCGGTCAGTTGAGCATCAATATGAGTAATGGGAAACGGTGGAATTTCTAGTTTTTCTAATGCTTTCCAGAACACAGCCCTAACTCGGTTTAGAATAATATCCGCAAATTCTGGAGAATAATATAACACTAAAGAATCTCGATGTTCGGGATAGTCTGGGGTATTGGTGGCAGGGCCAGTTAATTGATAATTTCCTTCTTGTTTGATAGCATAATCGAGAAGGGCTTGGTGTTCTTCTGGAGATAAAAAATTATCAATTTGCCAATATTTAATTTTAAAAATTTCTGCTTTGGGGGTAGGGGGTTGAGCCGGATTTTGAGCTTTAATAAAAATAGGAGGTTCTGTGATCACTCCCACTAAAGAATCACTGGAAAACCATAACGCTTGCTGCTGTCCATTGACCGGAATTTGAAAGAGTTTAGGGGGTTCATTTCGATTTTTTTCGGTTCGATGAACTACTGCATTTAATAAATTTAAAAGTAAAGGAGAATTTGAGGGTAATGTGATGTTATATTGATAGCCACCCAGCAGCAGTAACGTCACATTAATATCTTGAAGGGTTGGCGTTAATGTTGAATTGTTCATGTTGTATCGCAGGAGTTTAAACTCAGGAGTAAGATGCTTAACCTTATCCTACACTCGTTTTAATGCCTCCATTTAATCGAACATCCGATGGCATCCGTGTATTCTAGGGTAATGGGTTCGTTGTTGAGGAGTTCGGTTAAGGCATTTCTTAAATAAGGCTGGGTGACGGCTTCAGCAGCAGTTGGGCTATCATCAATTAAACCTCGATAACGCACAATTCCTTGATGATCTAATAAGAAGATTTCCGGGGTATTACTGGCACCAAAACAATGAGCAACATCTTGAGTAATATCTCGAATATAGGGGAAATTCAACTTTTGTTCTTCAGCAAAAATTTTCATATTCTCAAAACTATCATCGGGATATTGAGTAGCATCATTGGCATTAATTCCTACTAAAATGACTCCTTGTTCTTGATAGTCTTGTTGTAATTGTTTCAAACGGTTTAAATAAAACCGAACATAAGGGCAGTGGTTACACATAAAAATCACCACAACGGCTCGATATTCCTCTAAATATCGAGCTAAATGATGAACTTCATCATCAACACCGGGTAATTCAAAATCGGGAGCGTAGCTATTAATTAAAATCCCCTGCATAGTTGGTCTTTCCACTTTTTCAAAACAGTTTTCTTGGATTTACATTGAATCTTTTCTCAATGACAGGTTTAACCTGTAATATTGTTGCACCCATTTCTATTATAAATCTGATCAGAATCTTGAGTTGATTAAAGTTTGACCTTTAGGGTAAGAAGACTCTTACCCTAAAGGATTAGGATTAACCTTTAATCCATCCCTTAGCCGTTGCTTGATATCCAATTAATTTATAGGTTAACTTCGCAACGGTGAATTCAGAAACCACTGAATCAACCACTGGAGCTAATTCCATGACATCACAGCCTATGACATCTTTAGATTGAAATAAACGCTTTAAAAACGTGAGGGTAGAATACCAATTTAATCCGCCCGGTTCAGGAGTTCCCACCCCAGGAATTAAACTCGGATCAATCCCATCAACATCAATGGTTAAAAACACTTTTTCTGTCGGAATACTAGCGATCGCTTCTTCAATCCAATCCAAATTAAACGCCATTTCTCTTGCGCGAAAAACCGTTAAATTCTTCTCTTTAATTAAATCCGCTTCCTCTTGACAAATGGCTCGAATTCCCAGTTGTACCGTTGGTAATCCCATATTAACAATCCGACGCATGACACAAGCATGGCTATGAATTGTCTCTTCGTATTCATGTCTTAAATCACCATGAGCATCAATTTGAACCACCGTAAACGGTTCTTGATACACTTGGCAATATCCCTGTACAACTCCGGCGGTAATACTATGTTCACCCCCAATAGAAATGACAAATTTTTGCTCTTCAATTAACGTCTTGAGGGTTTGTTGAGTTACCCTCAACATTTCTTCTGCTGAAACCTTCTTTCCGTTGCGAGTATCTGCGATGGGAGCATGGGTGAAAATTCCAGCATCAAAACACACTTCTCGATCTAATTCTTCATCATAACATTCCAACTGATGAGAAGCTTTTAACAAGGCATCGGGGCCATTTTCACATCCCTTGCGATAGCTAGTGGTGGCTTCATAGGGAATGGGTAAAATTACAACTTTAGCTGTTTCGTAGTCAGGGACAATTTCAGAACCTAAAAAGTCTACAGCAGCAGTTGCAGGGAAAGTTGATGTCATCTTGAATTCTATCCGAGGCAATATTCAGTCAGCTAGTGCATGAAAGCAGAGGATTTTGCTCTCAGCAGTCATCCGTGAGCCAAAACCATTTAGGATTGAGGAATCAGAAGTTAATGATTAGGGCTACGCTGCACTAGGAGATTAACAATTTTTAATCTTGACACAAGAGGGGGACAATTGCTAACCGTGCAATTACGGAATTTATCAGTTTTAGCTAAAATTTTACAAAAGGTTTACTTATCTAAGATCTCGGTTTGAAGACTCCCGTTACACCCTTTGGGTTAACGGTGAGATGAAAAACCGAGCAACATACCCAGCGTAGCACGATATTTTAAAAACGCTTGACACCCAACTAGAAACTTGTGTTAGATTAGGTTT
>NZ_JBJUDF010000227.1:0-7309 GCF_046067725.1 Planktothrix sp. | reverse complement strand
GTTACTGTTGAGAATGGGGGAATTAATATTACGGCAACCCAAGATGTAACCTTTGGTGATAGGGTCACAGTAAATAATAATAGTTCCGTTGAGGTAGTCGCAGACGGAGAGATTACAACCCAAGATATGATTAGTCATGGCGGAGGAATTTCTCTAACCAGCAATACTGGAAATATTAATACAACCGCAGGTATTCTTAATAGCAGTTCCACTACCGCAAACGGAGGAGACATTAACCTAAATGCGGCTAATAATTTAACCGTTGGTGCAATTAATACCCGCACTGAGTCTAATTTAGAAACTTCTCAAGCAGGTACTCTAACTTTGGCGGGAAATCAGATTACATTAACGAATAATATTGATACCTCAGCGACTCAGGGTTCAGGTAATAATATTACCTTTAATTCTCCTGTTATTTTAGATGTTGATAGTGTTACCTTAACCACATCGGGAAGCGCAGAAAGTGGAAATATTACCTTTAATAATACCGTTGATAGTAATACGCTAGGGAATTCTAATTTAACTATTCAAGCGGGAACAGGAACTGTCACCGTTAATGAAACCATCGGAGGAACCAATACCCTAAATGGGTTAACTGTTAATAGTGGGGATATCAATAGTAATGCTAATATTAAAGTTGAAGCAGAAGGCGTTAATCTTAATAGTCAAGGAACCGTTAATTTAACCGAACCTATCACCGTTAATCATACCGGAATTATTAATATTAACGCAGAAAATAAGATTACTACTGCTGACCTTACCACTGAAGGTCAAGCTATTAATCTTAGCAGTAATACCGGAAATATTGATAGCAGTTCAGGAACTATTAATACCAGTTCCAATAATAGCGATGGCGGTCATATTAATATTACAACGACTGCACCTGTTATCCTGGGTGAAATGAATACCAGTAGCCAAACTAACCAAGCGGGAACCTTAACCGTTAGCGGTGAAAAAATTGCATTAACAGGAAATATTAATACTTCGGGAAATAGTGGAAGAGGGAGTAATTTGACCTTTAATCATCCCGTTGAAGTTAATCAACCTATAACCCTTAATACTTCTGGAACATCGAGAAGTGGAAATATTACTTTTAATAATACTGTTAACAGTATTCCAGTCAATAATAATGGCTTAACGGTACAAGCTGGAGAGGGAGACGTTCGATTTAATAATAGTGTTAACGTCGGAGGGTTAGATATAACTGGGGGAATTGTTAATAGTAGCTCTGCTCTTAACGTTGATACTGGAAATTTGAAAATTAATTCTAGCGATAGTGTCACCCTTTCTCAAGATATTAATACCACTAATAACAGTTTTGTTGAAATTACGGCTACCAATAATATTGTTACTGGAAATATTACCACAAACGGTCAAGCGATAACCTTAAATAGTGTTAACGGAAATATAACCACTAACCCCGGAATACTGAATACCAGTTCTGTTAATAATGGTGGAAATATTACCCTCAATACCCCCGGAACTCTTAACTTAGGCGGCGTGAATACCAGTACCCTCAACGGTCAAGCTGGAAGCCTGAGTTTCAATACCGCAAATAATCCGATTATTTTAAATGCTGATATTAATACTTCTGCTAATAATGGGGTCGGAAGTCAACAACAATATAATCGTCCTGTTCAACTCGCATCCCCTAATATTACTTTAACTTCATCAGGAATTAATAGCAGTGGGAATATTCGTTTTAATTCTCCTGTTAATGGGAATAGTAATTTAACGGTTAACGCGGGAAATGGAAATATAATATTCTCAAGTATGGGTGAGACTAACCCCCTCTTAAGTTTACAAGTCAATACCACCGGACAAACGACCCTACAAGGTAATGTAACCGTTAATCATATTGTTGATTTTAGTAATGCTTTAGGAGGAACTCAACTTGCGAACCCCATCACCATTAATACCAGCAATAATAATGGTGCTATTTTATTTAATAATAGTTTCATCACAGGTTCCCAAACCTTAATCCTCAATGCTGGAAATGGTGATATTTCTCTTAATACCGTTGGCAATCATAATAACCCCATCAATACATTAATTTTCCAACAAGCAAATATTGTTAATCTGTTGGGAAATATCTACACCGCCACCGGACTCGACTTTTCCCCGGTCAATACGGTTAATATTGCGGGAAACTCAGTTACATTAGATACCAGTATTAATAAGGGAGCCATTAACTTCATCGGCTCAACCCTCACCGGAAAAGGAAATTTAACCCTCAACGCCGAGAACAATGATGTTAATTTAGATACCTTTATAGCTGAAAATCCCCTCAACGGTTTGGCCATTAACGCCAGAACCATTCAAGCGAATGCACCCATTACCGTCGGTTCTGGAGGACTCAACCTGAATGCCAGTAATCAAGTTAACCTTAATGGCAATACTTTCAGTAATAATACAGTTGTAATTACAGCCACTAACGACATTAATACCCGTGATATCACGGTCACTGGAACGATTACACTCAACAGTAACAACGGGAATATTACGGTTAATTCTTTGAATACCTCATCTCTAAATGGCAACAGTGGGGAGATCTCCCTCAATACCCAACAAGGGGATATTACCACCAATAACCTGAATACTTCATCCCCCAATGGCAAGAGTGGGGAGATTTCCCTAAGTAGCCCGGTGGGCGAGGTTACAACCGGGAATTTACGGACATTCGGTATCATTGGCGGTGACATTACGGTCAATGCTCAAACCCAAATTACCACCGGACAAATTGACACCCAAGGTCAAACCCAAGCTGGTAACGTCTTCCTTGACCCCATCAACGATATCCAGGTGGAATTTATTAACACTGAATCTCCCAAGGGTCAAGGCGGTAATATTTTCGTAGAATCGACTCAAGGCAACTTTCGGGCTCTGAGTTCCTTTCCTAGCTTATTTTCCCCCGGAGTCGCCAGCCTCTCGACTGCTGGGCGCCTCGGAAACGGTTCCATTACCATTCGTCACGCGGGGGGGCTACTTAATCCTCCGGTTTCTATCTTTGTAATCGGAGATCAACTCACGATTAATGGAACCCTCGCCACTATTACAACCGGGAACTTTAGCTTAACCCCGCAGCAAAGCTTTGAAGGCTCATTTATATTAGACAATCTAGCCATTCAAACCGATGACACCCCGAATCTTCCTCAAACTCCCATTCCAGGGAATACCGGAGTCATCCTTCAAAAACAGTTATTAATTCCTCCCACTCCCCAGGAAATTCCCTCGGAGTTCATTAATAATCCAACCCATGATTCCCTCCCTCAAGAGTTATTATCAACTTTAGATATTGCCTTTAATTCTAATAGTTTAGATTTAATGATTTTAACGATAGAACAGTTCAGAAATCAAGAATTTCAAAACTATTTAGGGGTTCAAGGTACTTTATTAGATCGTTTAGAAGTTCAGCACCGATTAAAACAACTGGAACAGAAAACCCAACAAGTTTATGCAATTGTTTATCTTGTTTCTCGTGACGAACAACTAGAAATTATTGTTCTTCCCTCCTCTGGGGAACTGTTACGACATAGCGTTCCTGAAGCGACCCAAGAAAAATTATTACCCTTAGTTCGATCCCTTCAAACGGAAATTACTAACCCTCGAAAACGGGATACAATTAGTTATCAAGCTCCAGCGCAACAACTGTATCAATGGATGATTCAACCCATCGCCGAAGATTTACAAAAATTAGGAGTTTCTACCATTCTCTTCTCCCTTGATCCTGGTTTACGCAGTTTACCCATCGCTGCTTTATGGGATGGTCAACAATTTTTAATTGAAAAATATGCCATTAGTTTAATTCCTAGTACCAGTTTCGTTGACTTTCGTTATCAACCCATTGGTGAAGCTGAAGTTTTAGCCATGGGAGCCAGTCAATTTAAAGATCAAAATCCTTTACCTGCGGTTCCCGTTGAATTAGCTAATATTATCCAACTTTGGCGTGGTGAAGAATATTTAAACGAACGATTTACCTTAGAAAATTTGAAAGTTCAGCGCCGCTTATCTGATTTTGAAGTCATTCATTTAGCCACCCACGCTGATTTTCAACCGGGATCTCCTAATAATTCTTATATTCAATTATGGAATCAAAAATTACCTCTGAGCGAATTACCAAGTTTAAATTGGGATAATCCAACGGTAGAATTATTAACTTTAAGTGCTTGTCGAACTGCTTTAGGCGATCGCCGTTCAGAATTAGGATTTGCGGGATTAGCGGTACAAGCCGGAGTTAAATCAGCCTTAGCCAGTTTATGGTATGTCAGCGACCAAGGAACGTTAGGATTAATGAGTGAATTTTATCAAGATTTAAAGCAAGCTCCTATTAAAGCGATCGCATTACAAAAAGCTCAACTTGATATGATTCAAGGAACAACTCGGATTGAAAATGATCAATTAATCACCAGTTTTGGTGCAATTCCTCTTCCTGATGAACTCAAAGGAACTCATATTACCCGTCTATCCCATCCCTATTATTGGTCAGGATTTACAATGATTGGAAGTCCTTGGTAAATTGGAAAAACCGATTTTGACCTTGATGCACAAAATAGCATTTTTGTCAATATCCTTATTTGTGACCGACTATTTGGTTCCCCAAATTAGGTTATCATCTCCCCGAAATTCTGTCAGGAAACTCAGATATTTTACGAAAGAATCAGGGTTATAGCCTTTATTTGTGCAGATAGACACAATAAGCCCTTGGGGGGTGTTTCCTTAACTGTACCACAACCCCGATTCTATCGTCAAGTAATTGAGAAAGATTCTTCATCAAATCTCAAAATTTCCTGACAATCTTTTAAAAAACAAAACGATTTCCCAGATTAGATTAGAAAACCTTAACCATATTCCCCTTTGATCACCGAAGGTCTGTCAGCTTCGACAAACCTATGAATTTTTCCAACTCGATAACGGTGGAGTTTTCATTAACGCTTGACTTAAAGGTTCATGTAAATAACCATTCGTCGCTAAAATCCGACCTGATCGCATTTCAAACAAACTACTATCATAAGCCGTCACCTTTCCTCCCGCTTCTTCAACTAATACAATTCCAGCCGCCATATCCCAAGGAGATAACCCTCGTTCCCAATAACCATCTAACCGTCCACAGGCGGTATGAGCTAAATCAATCGACGCCGCACCACTGCGACGAACTCCTTGAGTTAAATGAGTTAAATAGGCAAATTCTGCATAATTATTATCCGGTGTTTCTCGACGGTCATAGGCAAACCCAGTCACTAATAAACTTTTCGCTAAACTATCAGTTTTAGAGACACTAATTAACCGATGATTGCAAGTCGCTCCTAATCCTTTAGCCGCTTGAAATAATTCATCATGAAACGGATCATAAATTACCCCCACTTGAGGAACACCTTCAATTAATAATCCGATAGAAACCGAAAAAAATGGATATTGATGGGCAAAATTAGTGGTTCCATCTAAGGGATCAATCGCCCAAAGATAAGAACTGTTGGTATCTCCTAATTCTCCTGATTCTTCCGTTAAAATTCTATGTTCAGGAACATGACGTTCTAAAACGGCTAAAATCTCTGCTTCCGAAGCTTTATCCGCTTCGGTGACTAAATCTCCAGACCGTCCTTTCTCTTGAATATCTCGTAAATTTCCTACATAGGATTTTAAAACCGCGCCCCCTGCTTGAGCGGCTAAGGTGGCAATCTCTAAAAAAAACTGTAATTCGTTTTGACTCATCTTAATTCGTTGTGAACTATTGATTGTTGACGGATAACCGAGTTTGGGCGGGGAAACTCCACCCCTACCCTTGATCACTATTTCCCCCATCCTCTAAGGAAAAATAGAATTATTATTCTGCGGTTGTTGGTCTCGAAATTCTGTTGGGGTTAAACGCATGGGTTTTTCGGGGTTCCAAATCCCATTTCCCATCAGTCGGGCATATTCTTGGGCATAGTTTAACCGTTGACGATATTGGGTCTTAAAATTTGAGGGAACAGGTCGATGAATTGAAGAGATTTCTGCTAAGACATATCCATTTTTAACTAACTCTTCATTAATCAAAGTTTGATTTAACCAAGCATAGCCGGAGATGCGACCATAGCGATCTTTAGCTTTAAAGTCAGCTTCTAAGAGGATTTTTTGACCTTGACACAGTTGTTTTAAGTATTGTTTAGCTTGTGTTCCCCAAGGCTCTTGTTGCAAGTCAGGAGCAGTGATTCCCGCTAACCGAACGGATTGTAACACCGGAATTTTACCTGTTTTATCGAGAATTTCCAGGGTTTGACCACTGACGACCCGTTCAACTTTAGTAAAAATCCCTTTCGGCAGGTCAGGTTGAGAACAACTGGTCAAACCTAGTAAGATAGCCAGAAATAAGCTACCGTACCATTTGAGTAAATTAATCTTCATCCAAGGGTAATCCGGTTTTAACTTTACCTTTGCCAAAATAACGTCCGAATTGAAGTTCATAGACTTCATCCTCGTCTTGAGTTTCCACCACTAAATCGGAACGGGGATAACTGACACACAAGAGCGCATACCCCTGTTTTTGTAACTCTGGAGATAGTCCCAGTGCTTCCGATTGGTACAACTGGCCAGAAACAACCCTTACTGCACAGGTTGTACAAGCACCGTTGCGACAGGAAAAGGGTAAGTCTACCCCCTGATTTTCGGCACTTTGCAGAATATACCGATCTTCGGGAACGTTGACGCAATAGCGTTTACCCGTCTGGCGATAATGAATTTCTATCCGATGGGAACGGGACATAAGAAAAAATTTTTTGAGATAGTGTTGACTTTCCAAAACTTATGATAATATATATTTTCGTGGGTAAAAACGAAATATATCCCCTGGAGAGGTGGCCGAGTGGTTGAAGGCGCGACACTGGAAATGTCGTTTAGGGGTGACTCTAACGAGGGTTCGAATCCCTCCCTCTCCGTTCTCCTAAAGGTTTAAGTTAATAAAAATAGGTTAATCGCTAAATTCTACTGCATTAGCGTTGTTTAGGAATTTGTCATCAGATTAAAAATGCCTCCACTTTGAACTTAAGGTGACAACCTCTAGCTGTTCAGAACACAATGGCAAAATTAAGGGCTGAAACTTCTATCCGGTCTGGGTTTGGACTTGTTTTACTTGATTAAAGGGTAGTCGCAATGGCTGAAAGCTATACAGAAAGCAAATTTTATCGTTTTTTTGTTGTTCCCTCTTGTAAACTTGATGGCTGAAATGGTATATTTAGATCAGGTTGTCGCGATCGCACCTTGAAAACTAAATATATCAAGGCTTTCAGAAGCCCGCAGTTATAATAACCACTAATCCCTTTCAGGGATTGAAACT
>NZ_JBJUDF010000226.1:0-18255 GCF_046067725.1 Planktothrix sp. | reverse complement strand
TAGCAACTTAACATTGTTAACAAATGTTGATAGTCTGGAAAAAAATTATGACTTATCAACACTTAGCTTGGTATAATGTTCTCAAATGATAATCAAAGTGGATCTAAATTTTGATTGTCTTTTACATTGAGATAAATCAATGCAATCTTCCATCGTCTTATCTATACTTATATGACTGATGCAAACTGGAATAGAATTTTAGACAGTATACCCGATGAAGCTTCTGAAGCTATTGTTAGTGATTACTTTGTTAAGCCCTTGTTAAAGGCTCTAGGGTTTAGTATTGAGGAACAATACCCCGAATTTGCTACGGGTTCTGGGACAGTAGATTTTGCGGCTCGAAAAAACCAAGGCAGTGATACTTTTAATCAATCAAAAACCAATCCTTATTTGTTGGTAGAAGTTAAAGGTCGAGCTATTGGTACGGGAGCCAGAATAAATCTCATGGAGAAAACACCAACCTATCAAAAAACTCAAAAGCAAATTAAACAATATTTGCTATCCCCTAACTGTAAAACTGCTCAATGGGGAATTATTACAAATTCAGTCCATATTCAACTTTTTCGGCGACATGGTAAGGTCGTTCATCCTGCCACACCTTGCTGGCTAATTAAAAAAGATAATATCCTAGATATTGTGACTCGCATTAAAGATTTGATCGAGAATCCCTTACCTGCTTTAGTCGTTAGTCTCTACAATGATAAGGGAGGTGTGGGCAAAACAACAACTACAATCAACCTAGCTTCTATCTTACGGAAACAGAAAAAGAATGTTTTAGTCATTGACTTTGATCCTCAACAGCGAGACTTAACAGATTCACTGGCTTTACAACCCACAAAAACCAAGTTATCTGATTGTTTAATTAATCGATCTTTAAATATTAAAGATGCCATTCAGCCTTTTAAAATTAAAACTAAATCTGGAGAGGTTCGACTTTTTGATGTTATCCCTTCAGATTCGGGTTTAGAGAAATTTATGCGTCATGACCAACTAGCGGAAATTCAAAAAAGAGCAGCAAGGTTAAACGATTTATTAGAGAGTTTGAAATTTAATTATGATTATATTTTAATCGATGCACCCACAAACTGGACGTTTTTTAGCCAAAGTTGTGTTTATGCCTCTGATGTTGTTTTAATGCCAACTAAACACACGAATTTTGCCTCATTAAAAAATGCCAGTAAAGTGATCCTAGAATTTATTCCTGAAATTCAAGAACTAAGAGATAAAAAAGGAGAGTATGGCCCGATTCCTCTGCCTATTTTTTTTAATGAACATAAACCAACAGAGACTTCATTGAAACGAGCTAACCATGAAATTAAGTCGATCATTTCCCTAAAGCAAGGTGATAAATTAGTTTTTAATCCTGATTTATTACCCTACTTTTATCCCAAATATACAAAAGGTAGTCCAGATCAAACAATATTCAGTATTCCAGAATATGCTATTGTTGCAAGTGCCGCCTTTGAACGCATACCTGCCGTATTGAAGCATAAAACTGTAAACGATTATTATCTTTCTTTAGCACAGGAGTATTTTCTTTATGAGTGATTTTGATAATATTGGTAAATTAATGCACTTGCCTTTAATTGATATTGAACCCGGACAAGAAATTACGCAACAGGAATTTTTGGTTTCAAGTGCAGCCGAAGCTATTTTACAAGTAGAGGGGCGAAATTGGGTTCCAGTAATTGTGCAGGAAATTGCAGATTATCAGTATCAAGCGGTGAGTAATCATTTTGTCTATGCAGCGGCTAAAAAAGCACAAATAGAAAGGGTTTGGTGTATTGTTATTGATCCAAAACCTTCTAATATTGAACAAGCTAAAATTTTAACGAGAGAAGCTAATCCGCTTGTTAATTTATGTACAGCTTCCAAAGATACAATTCTAGCAGCACTCAGCTATTTACAATCTGAACCTGGAAGTCCTTTAAAAACAAAAACAGTAGATTTAATTAAAGTAACAGACCGTATTCTTGAATCTGATCGAGAAACTTGGGCTGATTTTAATAAACTTACAAAGTTAAAATGCGGAATTACAAAAGAAAACCAATTAGACTGTTTAAAACAAGTTTTTTACTGTAAACCAGAACCTCTGCCACCGCCGCAGCCAGCACCTGAACGTGTATCTATTAAAAAAGCCAACCGAGATCAAATTTTTGAGCGTCTCAATTATTTATCTATTAATAAAATAGATGGTTTTGATAAAATAGATCCGGATCAATTAGCTGATACTCTGTTTACAACCCCTAAAGGTAAATGGAAAAGTTTAAATCCTATTTTAAAGCTTGATTGTGGAGTGAGTAAAAATCAAATTCAAAAAACTCTAAAAACCGTATTCTCTTTATAAATAATGGAGAAATATTATTAGGATAAAATATCTTACCAAGATTTACCTTAATCTTAGAATAAATTTGGTAAACCCCGTTGTTGAGACAGTTTTTCAGATTCAGATTTAATAATATCTTGGTAAGATTGACCCAATTAAAAAGTTCAGTTATAACGTGTGGTAGGTTGCAATTCAGGACATAATACTTTGCTTATAGATTGTCCTTTCTCTATCCATTCAACACTGAGAATATCAGATGGAATATTTTTTAAAACCATATACTCAGAGACAACAGAACTCGCTTTCGTACCTGCTTCTCTATTAGTTAGTCCCTGCGCTCTTGCTTCACAATAATTATCAGCATATAGAGTTGCAGTTTGATCAAAAGCTTTTGCTAATTCCTCTTGAGTTAAAGTTTTATTGGAATTGGTACTAGCAGATTGAGAAGAATTTGCTGTTTGAGATTGAGGTATACAAAGACTATCCAAATTAATAACTCGCTCTGCATGATCAACAATAAAACAACCAGGATTTTCTTGTGCCCTAGTAAAATTTTGATGATTAGAAGTCACTAAAATAGTAGTCACGGATAGAGAAATCAAGCTAATTCCTAAAACTTGATTGAAACCGTTAAATTGATTCAGCATACGTTCTCCTTATGCTTGCAACTCAGCAAGAGAAACCCGAACATTTTTGAATATCTACGGCTTTCATCTAGCTTGCTTCAAGCTTGCACTAAAATGATCTAGTTTTAATTTTGATTATTCAGATATTCGATAGCGGGGTAAAATCAAGCCTTAAAAATCAGATAGCTTTTATCTATTTGGGTTAGTTAGCCCAGATAAATAATTACGACTCATCATTTCAATTAGGTATTATTATCTGATAATTTTTGATTCTGTACAGTCGGATTAAGTCGGGAATTTTATATTTTTTCAGATTTGAGAAAGTCGGAAAAAGTCGGATTAAGTGGTTGAGGATGGAAAAAGTAGGCTAAAATACAGATAAATCTAACGTCTAACGTAGGGTATGGATGTGCAAGAAGTCCTCAGACTAGCGGATCACTTAGTTTTTACTAAAACGGGAAAGCACCTAGATGATCTTCAAGAAGCAATATTGCGGGGAAGTTTAGAGAACGAAAAATACTCACAAGTGGCGGATGAGTTTCACTGTTCTGAGGGTCATGTCAAGGATATTGCTTCTGATTTATGGAAAATTCTCTCCGATGCTTTAGGGGAAAAAGTGAGAAAATCTAATTTGCGTTCAACTCTGAAGCGACAAAAATATTCTAATTTCTTAAATTTTGCTAAAGATTCTGTACAAATTAATAATATTAATGTTTGTCATGAACCTCCTTTATCCTCCGATGATTCTGTTACGCCTAACAATAATAAAACTCAACCTTTATTAAGAATTAATTTAGAAGATGCACCGGATATTTCTGAATTTTTTGGACGAATAGAAGAACTCGCAATTTTAAAAGATTGGATACTTGAACAACGGTGTCGAGTGGTGATGCTTTTGGGGATGAGTGGAATTGGAAAAACAGCACTAGCGGTTAAATTAGTTGAAGAGATTCAAGAAAATTTTGATGCGGTAATTTGGCAAAGTTTGGAAACTCCACCCGCTTTAAATGAATTATTAATAAATTTACTGCAATTTTTATTAGACAAACCAACAAATCAACTTCCAGTAACTTTGAATGAACAATTGAGTGAGTTGATGAGAATATTGCGATCGCAACGTTGCTTAATTATTTTAGATGATTTTCAAACTTTATTTAATTCAGGTCAATTAGCTGGTAATTATCAATCTAGCTTTGAGAATTACCGATTGTTTTTTAAGAAAATCAGCCAATTCAATCACCAAAGCTGTATTATTTTAAATAGTTGGGAATTACCGAAGGATTCAATTGAACTAATGAGCAATAGTACAGCTATACATTACTTATTATTGTCTGGTTTAGGAGATTCAGCTAGAGATTTGTTAAAATTTCAAGGATTATCGGATATTAAAAATTGGAATACTTTAATTGATTATTATGGGGGAAATCCATATTTTTTAAATAGTATTTCTACAGTTATTAAAAATTTATTTGGGGGTAAAGTTTCTGAATTTTTATGCTATGAAACTTTATTTCTAGGAGAAGATATAACAGAAAGTCTGAGTCAACAGTTTAATCGATTATCAGAATTAGAGCAAAAAGTTATTATTTATTTAGGACAAAACCCTAACGGAATTCGGCTATCGGAGTTGCAATCTAATCTGAAACTATCTGCTTCCGATGTATTAAAAGCCTTAGCATCTTTAGGACAACGGTACTGGATTGAAAGATTAGAATTAGAGAACCAAATCTATTTTACCCTTCAACCCATGCTGAAACATTCTATTCAAGCCATACAGAAACCCAGTTTCTGAAAAAATCTTGATTCTATGCCAAAGTTGTTGTCAGAAACCCGGTTTCTTGATAAAAAATAAGGTGAGTTACGAAATTCGTAAACCCACCTTAAAATCAAGATTAAATTAGGGTTTAACCCTTTAAAGCTTCTGCACCACCCACCACTTCCAGTAATTCCTGGGTAATGGAAGCTTGACGAGCTTTGTTGTAGGATAACGTTAAGGTTTTAATTAACTCTCCAGCGTTGTCACTGGCGTTACTCATGGCGGTCATCCGGGCGGCTAACTCACTCGCCAGAGATTCTTGCCAAGCACGTAACAATTGGTTCGTTAAGAATAAAGGTAATAACGCATCCAAAATTTGGGCAGGATCTTGTTCAAAAATCATATCTCTCGGTAAATCCGAAAGATTATTTTTAACTTTCTCTCGTGTCACTTCTAATTGACCATTTTTAGTGGTTAATCGGAAAATTTCATCATCCGTTGGCTCTAACCCTTGAGGATCAAGGGGTAACAACGTTTGAATCACCGGACGAGAAGCAATTAACGAAACAAATTTCGTATAAATTAACTCAAGCCGATCCAATTCACCCGATAAAAATAAAGCCAAAAGATTTTCCGCAGAGTCCCGTACACGCTCTAAAGGCGGATTTTTTTCAGGATTTTCTACCGTCGCGCGGATATCAACATCCCGTCTTTGGAAATATTGAATGGCTTTGCGTCCAACTAATAAATAGGTGCATTCAACGCCTTCAGCTTCCAACTCTTTTGCACGAGTTTCCGCCCGTTTAATCACACTGCTATTATAGGTTCCACACAAGCCTCGATTACCGGAAATTACCAGTAATCCAACTCTTTTTACTTCCCGTTGTTTGAGGAGGGGCAAATCTGCTTCTTCAAATTTTAAACGGGATTGTAACCCATACAGAATCCCTGCTAATCGATCAGCAAAGGGGCGAGATGCTAAAACTTGTTCCTGGGCGCGACGCACTTTTGCAGAAGCCACCAGACGCATCGCTTCTGTAATTTTCTTGGTATTTTTAACCGAATCAATGCGATCGCGGATCGCTTTTAAATTTGACATAGTTTTGCCAGATTTGCGTTATGAAATCAGGAGTCAGGAATCAGGACTGAGGAGACAGGAATCAGAAGTCAGCTATCAACATTAAAGCTTTACTGTTCCCTGTTTCCTGTTCCCTATTCCCTTCCTAAAAATTAAGCTGAAACTAAAAAGGTTTGTTTGAATTCTGCGATCGCTTCTTTCAACAGACCTTCGGCTTCATCGTCGAGGAGTTTTTTGCCTTGAACGATTTCGACGTATTTGGGTTTGCTATTTTTGAGGTATTCCCGCAGTCCGGCGGCAAAGGTAACGACTTTCTCAACCGGGATCTCATCGAGATAACCGTTAATTCCGGCGTAAATCACGGCCACCTGTTCAAACAATTGCAGAGGAGAGTTTTGAGGTTGTTTTAACAACTCTTGCAGCCGTTTGCCCCGTTCTAATTGGTTGCGGGTGGCTTGGTCTAAATCAGAGGCGAACTGAGAAAATGCAGCTAACTCAGCATACTGAGCTAATTCTAATTTAACTTTCCCAGCGACTTTCTTCATGGCTTTGGTTTGAGCCGCAGAACCCACGCGGGACACTGAAATCCCGGCGTTTACTGCCGGACGTAAACCCGAGTTAAATAAGTCAGAGGATAAGAAGATCTGACCGTCGGTAATAGAAATCACGTTGGTGGGAATGTAAGCCGAAACGTCACCCGCTTGAGTTTCAATCACGGGTAAAGCCGTCATACTACCGCCGCCGAGTTCATCGTTAAGTTTGGCAGCCCGCTCTAATAACCGAGAGTGGAGGTAGAACACATCCCCAGGATAAGCTTCCCGTCCGGGGGGACGACGCAGTAACAGGGACATTTGACGGTAGGCTTGAGCTTGTTTCGATAAGTCATCATAGATGACTAGGGTGTGCTTGCCTTTATACATAAAGTATTCCGCCAAGGTCGCGCCTGTGTAGGGAGCGAGATATTGCAGGGTAGCGGAGTCACTGGCGTTAGCCGCGACCACGATGGTATAGTCCATCGCGCCTTTTTCTTCCAGGGTTCCCACAACTTGGGCAACGGTGGAAGCTTTTTGACCAATAGCCACGTAGACGCAGATCACGTCTTCGCCTTTTTGGTTAATGATGGTGTCAATGGCGATGGAGGTTTTTCCGGTTTGACGGTCGCCAATGATTAATTCCCGTTGACCCCGGCCGATGGGAATCATGGAGTCGATAGCGGTAATTCCCGTTTGCATGGGTTCGCACACGGAACGACGGGCGATAATCCCAGGGGCGGGAGATTCTAATAAACGGCTATCGGTGGTTTTGACATCTCCTTTACCATCAATGGGACGGGCTAAGGCATCGACAACCCGGCCTAACATGGCATCGCCAACGGGGATTTGAGAAATTCTTCCGGTGGCGGTCACGGCTGATCCTTCTTGGATATCCCGACCTTCACCCATTAACACCGCACCGACGTTATCTTCTTCTAAGTTCAGGGCAATGCCGATGGTGCCTTCGGCAAATTCTAACAGTTCACCGGACATGACTTTATCTAAGCCATAAATCCGGGCAATTCCGTCACCGACTTGCAGAACAGTCCCGACGTTGGTTTCTTTAACGTCTTGGTCGTACTGTTCAATTTGCTGCTGAATAATGCTGCTAATTTCGTCAGGTCTGATCGCTACCATTGTTCTTGTCAGTAGTTAGAGGTTATGAGTTCAGTCCAGATCCTCGTGATTGATCACGACGGGTTAAAAATTTATTGGGCTAATTTCATGCCAATGCGACGGAGTTGTCCCCGCAAGCTGGCATCCACGACGCGAGATCCCACTTTGATAATGACACCGCCCAATAAATCCGGGTCAAGGGTGGTGGAAATTTCCACCGAGCGGGCATTGGTCATGGCTTTGACTTTTTCAGTCAAGGTATTTTGTTGAGCTTCGGTTAACGGATGGGCGGAGGTGATTTCTGCCAACACCGTTTGATTGAGTTTCCGCAGTAATACTAAATACTGTTGACCAATTCCCTGTAAGAATAAAATCCGTCCCCGATCCACTAACAACATCAAGAAATTCCGTAATAACGGATTCACTTGATCTCCAGTAATGCGTTGCAGAACGGCTTTTTTATCCTGGGGTTTAATCACAGGATTGTCTAAAAAGTTTTTTAATTCTGCGGAATTTTCCAGTAATTCGAGTAATGAGCGGATCTCATTGCCGAATTCTTCGGTTAAATTTCTCGATTGAGCCAAGGACATTAACGCCGAGGCGTAAGGCTCAATAATTTCTCCTGCGATCGCGCTCATATTCAACCTCCCAGCAGCATTAGACTCCGATCAATTAAGCGTTCCTGAACAGTGTCGTCAAGCTGTTGTTTGAGTTGAGCTTCTGCCCGTTCAATGGCTTGAGTGGCAATCAGAGAACGCAGTTGAGCAATCACCCGTTCCCGATCCGAATCTAACTCAGCGCTGGCGCTGGCTTTCATCCGTTCCACGTCTTCAGCAGCTTTCGCCCGAATCGACTCGCTAACTGCTTTGGCCCGTTCTTCGGCTTCGGCTAAAATCCGTTGAGCTTCCGTTTGGGCAGCCGTTAATTTTTGTTGTTGTTCGGCTAGAGATGCTTCTGCTTTTTGTTGACGCTGTTCAGCTTCTTTAATGGCTTCTTCAATGGTGGAGCGTCTTTCATTTAGGATTTTTCCTAAAAAGCCTCGCCCAAAGTAAACCAGCACACCAATCAGAATGGCTAGGTTAATTAGGTTCGTCTCAAAAATATTGGTATTGAGACCGAATCCAGCTTCAGAGCTAGCTTCTGTGGCTAGTAATAAAACAGTCTCCATGATGTTGTTCTCATAAGTGCACGGCTGAAGTTTTAACACCCAATATTGGGGTTAAAATCTAGCCTGGGCTGTTTTCAATTCTGTTGGATCTCGCATTTTAAAAAGCTGATCACAATCAGGTTCTCAGCTTTCTTAGCATCCCAGATTATCTAACCAACTCAGCCCCTAATAATTTTTCTAAAATTTGGCGACTCAGTGGTTCGACTTGCTGCTCTAAAGCTTGCAGGGCTTGTTGTTTTTCTTGCTCAATTTCTTGAGACGCTTTTTCTCTCAATTTTTGCGCTTCTTGTAATGCTTCTGCGATTTTTCCATTCGCAATTTTTTGCGCTTGGGCTTGAGCATTAACAATGGTCGCTTGAGCTTTTTTGCGAGTTTCTGCTAACTCTATTTCGTATTGTTGGGCTAATTTTTCAGCTTTAGCCAGACGTTCTTTGGCATTGACTTCCCGCTCACGGATATAATCCGCTCGTTCATCAATTGCCTTTCCTAATGGTTTATAAAAAACCTGGTTTAAAATTACTGCCAGAACTACGAACTGCAACGCCATTAAGGGCAGAGTGGCATCAAGATCAAACAGTCCTCCTTCTTTGGCAGCCTCTTCAACCGCAAATAGAATTGTCCAGTGCATATTGTCCCTTGAAGAGTTGGATAAAGATGGATTTTAGACTTAGATTTCAGATCTTCTGAAACCTAAAATCTAAAATCCACGTTTGGATTACTGTTTAGGCGAAGGGGTTAGCAAACAGCAGAACCAGAGCAACGACCAGACCGTAAATCGTAAGTGCTTCCATGAAGGCCAAACTTAACAGTAAAGTCCCACGAATTTTACCTTCTGCTTCGGGTTGACGGGCAATCCCTTCCACTGCTTGACCAGCAGCAATCCCTTGACCAATTCCAGGGCCGAGTGCCCCTAAACCAATAGCTAAAGCAGCAGCAACAACGGAAGCAGCAGCAATCAGTGGATCCATGATGATTTTCTTCCTTCTAAATACAAAAGAGTTAACAAACAATCAGTTAGACAAAATGTGAAATCAATCCCTATCAGCATTTATAAAACTAGGAAATTTGAAGAAAACAAATTTCTTCTTTGTCCTGTTATCAATGCCAGATTTGTTTAATGGATTGGAGTCCCCAAAACGTTATTTTACCAATAAAGGGGATCAAGTTTAACCCAATAGAACATTTTGAAAAAATCAAGGTCTAAGAAAAGAAATCTTAAAGGGTTTGTTTCCTTTCTTAGTCGTGATGTTCTCCACCATGTCCTTCTAGGGCTTCACCAATATAGTTTGCTGCCAGTGTCGCAAAAATTAGCGCTTGAATGGCACTCAAGAATAAACCTAAAACCATCAGAGGCAGAGGAATAAACAGAGGTACCAGGAATACCAACACGGCCACCACCAGTTCATCCGCCAAAATGTTACCAAACAAACGGAAACTCAAAGAGAGGGGTTTGGTAAAATCTTCAATCACCCGGAAGATTGCGAGAAACGCAATCGGCTGGGCGTAATCTGCAAAATAACCGACGAGGCCTTTTTTGCTGATTCCGGCGTAGAAATACGCTAAAGAGGTTAACAGGGCTAAGGCCACTGTGGTATTGATATCGCTGGTGGGGGCGGCTAATTCTCCTGAAGGCAGTTCGATGATCTTCCAAGGGATTAACGCACCTGACCAGTTAGAGGCAAAGATGAATAAGAACAGTGTTCCAATGAAGGGAACCCAAGGACGATATTCTTTTTCCCCGATTTGGTCTTTTGCCAGTTTGCGAATGAATTCTAGGGCGTACTCCATAAAATTCTGCATCCCAGTGGGAATACGCTGCACGTTTCTGCTGGCTAACACTGAAATTAGGATCAGCAAACCGATGACAAACCACGAGGTCAGAAAAATCTGACCATGCAGTTTTAAACCGCCGACTTCCCAGTAAAAGTGTTCGCCAACTTCCAAACTGGCCAGTGGGAGAGGATTGAAGGTGTTTAAGACAGTCAGCATTTCCATGTCCGTAGGTTTCCTCTACAGATTGAGGACTGGAGGATTCCGAAAACCGATCTATTTTGGCTTAGAGGTGAAGGTTGTCATGAGGACATAGGACAAAAGGGCCACTTTGTAGGTGAGAAATCCTAAGAAAATCGGTAAAATCTGGAGTTGATGCCAGCGAGTGGCTAAAATGAGTAAACCCACTAGAATTAAGATCCGATTCAAGCCTAGTTTTTTCTTCTCTCTACCCAGTTTTTCCACATCTCGCCCCAGCATTCGTAAGTAAACTATGCCGACGCTGGCCCCGATTAAATAGTTGCAAGCAACTTCTAGGGAGTAAAAACAGCAAACCGTGATAAAAATTACCCCCATTGCCACGAGTGTCATCCACAGCAACTGACGCTGCAATTGATAATACTCCTGCATAGAAGGGTCGGGTTCTACAGCAAGCTTAGACCCGGATTTAACTGTTTCCTCTGCGTTTGTCATAGTTACTGGGACAAGTTCACCTATTTTTAGTTCAGCCACAACTGATTCATCCGCTCCTAAAAGCGGGCAGTTCCAACTTTCCCCAAGTTCACGCACAGGCGCATAACACGCTCTGTAAGCCACAATGAATCATATCATGTTGTGGTAACAGAACTTAAAATAAATTTAATCACGGGAGTTAATCGACAACTGTAGGGTGCTCCATCAACGCTCACGCACCAACAACAAGCTTAATCCCCCAATGCGGCTTGAATCTTCTGTTTAAGAATCGTCACAACATCCTCAATGGCGATTTCTTGGGAGTTGTGAGTAGCTCGTTCTACCCATTCTACTTTACCGGATTTAATCGAACGTCCGGTGACAATGCGATAGGGAATCCCAATCAAATCTGCATCTTTGAATTTTACCCCGGCTCGTTCATCTCGATCATCGAGTAACGTTTCAATTCCCGCTTGGTTTAATTCGGTATACAATTTTTCGGCAATTTCCACCTGTTGACCATCGGTAATATTGGGAATGACAATAATAACTTGATAAGGTGCGATCGCCACAGGCCAAATGATGCCATCTTTATCATAGGATTGTTCCACGGCCGATTGTGCTAACCGAGAGACTCCAACGCCATAACATCCCATGACTAAGGGTAATTCTTCTCCCTGTTCATTGGTGAAAGTTGCCTTCATGGCTTGAGAATATTTAATCCCCAGTTGGAAAATATGACCGACTTCAATTCCTCTGGCGCTGTGTAAAATTTGGTTCGGATCATGAACGGCGCGATCGCCTTTTTGGGCTTTTCTAATATCAACAATAAGTTTAGGTAAGGTAAATTCTTTACCCCAATTTGCCCCAACAACATGATATCCTGATTCATCTGCACCCGTGACAAAATTCTTTAATTCAACAGCAGTTTTATCGACCATTCGCAGAAATTTTGAGTGTTCCCCTTCCTTCGTTTTAGAGTTAATATAACTATCTTCTAAATTCGGAGAAATATAGCCTAATGGTAACGGTTTTGCTGCCCATTTTTGTTGTGCTTCTTCATCAGGAACCGTTAAGGATAATAGGGTTTTTGCGCTAAATTCAGGTGCTAATTTTGTTAGTTCATTTTGTAATTTAACATCATTAACTTCCTGATCACCCCGAATACTGACTAAAACTAAAATCGTTGTGCCATTATCATAAACGACTTGATAGAGAACATTTTTAACAATTTGGGTGGGAGAACATTTCAAGAAATTGGCTAAGGTTTCAATGGTATTTGTATTCGGCGTTTCTAACTTTTGATATTCAGTAAAACTAGAGGGTTCAGCATCAACCGGAAGGGATACCGCTTTTTCAGTATTAGCTGCATATTTGCCATCTTCAGTATAGAGAACTTCATCTTCTCCGGCTTCTGCTAAGACCATAAATTCTTGAGAACCACTTCCGCCAATGGCTCCAGAATCAGCTTCTACGGCGCGATATTGTAACCCACAACGACGCAACATATTGCGATAAGCTTGATCCATCTCTCGATAGGTTTTCTTCAAACTTTCCTCATCGCTATGGAACGAATAACCATCTTTCATAATAAATTCTCGTCCCCGCATTAACCCAAACCGAGGGCGAATTTCATCTCTAAATTTGGTTTGAATTTGATATAAATGTAGGGGTAATTGTTGATGGGAACGGATCATGTCTTTCGCAATGGTTGTGATCACTTCCTCATGGGTTGGCCCTAATGCTAATTCCCGTTTACGACGGTCGGTGAGGGAAAACATAATTCCCTCGGCTTTCGTATAAGTATCCCAGCGTCCTGACTCTCGCCAAAGTTCTGAAGGTTGGACTTGGGGAAGCAGACATTCTTGGGCGCCTGTAGCGTTCATTTCTTCTCGAACAATTTGAGAGACTTTTTGCAAAACGCGCCACATTAAGGGAAGATAAGCATAAATTCCACTTCCGATGCGTCGGATATATCCCGCCCGGACTAATAGTTTATGACTGGGAATTTCTGCTTCTTTGGGGTCTTCCCGCAGGGTGACAAATAGCATTTGAGACAGTCGCATCGTTTGGTTTCCTAAAATTAAAGACTCATTTATTATTATTGCAGAATTGTGTTCAATTTAACTCTAAAAAATAAAGATCAATCCTCGTAGGAGCGAGGTCTACTCGCCCATCATCTGATTTAAGTTTAATTCGTTATTTTTTTAAATGATTTTTGATTTAATTATTTTTTAATTTCACTGGATTCATTAATTTTAGAAGGAAATACTTGAGTTAAATCTAAGGTTAAATTGGGAAAACAAGGTAAAGTTATAGACTCGTTAGGTAAATAAATCGATTTATTCCGATAACCAAATTCTCCTTGTAAGTTTTGATACGGTTCCCGATAACATTCTAAACATAAATCAACTAAGTTAAAAATCCAATAATCGCTAATATTATTTTCCGCATAAACGGATAACTTGGTTGTTTGATCATAATCTAAAGAGGAATCAGCAATTTCAATTAAGAGTAAAATATCTTCCGGGTGAGGATGAGTGCTTAAATAGTCATCTTCTTTATTTTTAAGAATTACAACGTCTGGTTCAGGTTCACTATAGTTAGATAAAAGAATTGGGTCTTGACCTTGTAAAGTTGCACGCTTACCCATGATATTGGCTAATTCCCTGGTTAACCGTCTATTAACCGTTGCGTGAAGCATCCCTTTTGCAGCCATGTAAATCAGTTCTCCGCGAATCAATTCGACTCTATCATCTTCTTGGAAAAAGCCTAATTGAGTTAGACGGTGATAGTCTTGAATGGTAAATTTTTTAACGGTTGCGATCGCCATATCTTCAATATCAATAATAATTTTAAGTCTATTATAGCAATTCTCATTTTACCAAATGAAAGGAATTAAACGAGGGGTATTGTTCTGATAATCTTGATAGTTGGGATATTTTTCTGACATTGTTTGTTCTTTTTTTAAAATACGTTGTAAATAAATTACAAAAACTAATCCGGGGACGAGATACCCCCAAGGGGAACCTGAAACAATGGAAAAACTGAGATATCGTAATAAATCCCCAAAATAGTTAATATTACGAGAAAACCGCCAAATATTATCTGTAACTAATCCTTCACCATATTGTTTTGCTGTTAATTTTTGTACGTCTGCTACGGCATTAATTAAACTGCCAAAATAAAATAGAGGGATAGCAATAGCAACGGTTATAAAAGAAATTGGGTTAGGATTAATAAAGGCTAAGTATCCAGGTAATGTGTATAAAAAGCCAATAATAATTAGCGATAAAATTAATCCTATCACTCCTACAGTTTGATTAAATATAACCTTTGAACGTTGGGGATAAAACCATTGTTCAATTAACCACCATAAGCAATAACTAATATGTAAACATAAATAAATGACTTGTCGCCAGTCATGAATTCCTAAAATAAATGCAAAACCGATTAATAAAATAATCGTTGTCGCTTTAGCAATATTAATCGCGGTTAATGCGGTTATTGTCAACTGGGGATTAGTTGTATTATCCATTATCGTTAATAATGAGTTAAGTTAGTAGACCTCTAGGAATTTAGAAAGCGAACCCAAGGGATAAGAGGGTTTGAGAACAAAACCCCTACAATCAACAATTATAATCTTTATAAAAAAGGATTAATTAAAAAACTTCCGCACCTTCAAACTGTTTAATAGTTTGCAGTTTAGCAGATTCTCCACAGGTGCGAGGAGTGGGTAACATTTTACCAGGGTTCGCTAAACCTTTGGGGTTAAAAACCTCTCTCACCCATTGCATGGTTTCTAAATCTATTTCGTTAAACATTTGAGGCATATAGCATTTTTTGTCTGCGCCAATACCATGTTCACCGGATAAGCTTCCGCCTACTTCAACACAAATTTTTAGAATTTCTCCGCCAATTTCTTCAACGGTTTCTAACGCCCCCGGAACGGCGTTATCATATAAAATTAAAGGATGTAAGTTTCCATCTCCCGCATGAAAAACATTAGCAATGGGATAACCATATTTTTTACTTAATGCTTCAATTTCTTTTAAAACATCAGCCATTTTTGTACGAGGAATTACCCCATCTTGAACATAATAATCAGGGCTGACATGACCTGCTGCTGCGAATGCTGCTTTGCGTCCTTTCCAAATTTTTAATCGATCTTCGGGGTTACTCGCTGTAGTAATATTTCTCGCTCCATTGTTCTTACAAATTTCAGCAACTCGTTGTTTATTGGTATCCACTTCAACTTGTAAGCCATCTAATTCAACAAGTAAAATTGCTCCCGCATCACGGGGATACAAGCCAATTTTTACCACATCTTCAACGGCATTAATACTGAGATTATCCATAATTTCCATTCCCCCCGGAATAATCCCCGAACTAATAATATCTGAAACCGCAGACCCGGCGGCTTCTAAACTGGTAAAATCGGCTAATAAAACACAAATTGATTCCGGTGCTTTGAGAATTCTTAAAGTGATTTCGGTGGCGATGCCTAATGTTCCTTCTGAACCGACAAATAATCCTGTTAAATCATATCCCGGCATTTCGGGAATATCGCCCCCAATATCAATAATAGAACCATCGGGAGTGACAATTTTTAAACCTAAAATATGATTAGTTGTTACCCCATATTTTAAACAATGAACGCCACCAGAATTTTCGGCAACATTTCCTCCAATAGAACAAATAATTTGACTAGAAGGGTCTGGGGCATAATAAAATCCAGCCCCACTGACAGCTTGTGTCACCCAATTATTAATCACGCCAGGTTGCACCACAACTCGTTGATTTTCTAAGTCTATATGCAGGATTTTTCGCATTAAAGTTGTAACAATTAACACGCAATTTTCGACGGGTAAAGCACCGCCAGAAAGTCCGGTTCCTGCTCCTCTAGCGACCCAAGGAATCGAATTTTGATCACAAATTTTAACAACTTCTGCGACTTCTTCTGTGGTTTTAGGAATGACGACTAAAGCCGGACGTTGACGATAGCTGGTTAGTCCATCACATTCATAAACCAGTAATTCTTCGCGGCGTTGAATGACTCCCTTTTTACCCACAACAGTTTCAAATTGTTGAATTAAAGTTTGCCAGTTTTGGGTTTGTTGTGATTTGTGATCCAGCATAGGAATAACGATGGGAATAACGGCGGGTACTTGATATTATATCGCTTTTGGGTTCAGTTTTTACAACGGCTCTTTTAATTTTGTTGGCAAATCAATAATAAATTTACATTCTTCTGCTTCCCTATTGTTTATTTTCTACCCCTGGTTAAGCTGTTTTCTACTCTCCTATTTCATTTGAAACTTGATTCGGGAAGTTGTAGAGTGATCCGTTAATCTTGTCCCCCTAAAGCAACATCATCTATACTAAATTGGGGCGTTCTGGTTGTCTTCTGGGTGAGGTCGATAATCAGTTAAAGAATTTCCTAGATTTACATTAGCTCTTATTTCTGGTAAACTTGGATTAACACATCTACTCTGGTCTGTCAATACCTCTGGCTCTATGGAGTATTGATAAGAAGAAGATATTTTTTTTGAAAGCTAATAAAATGTTTACAAATAGACAGGAATCATCTTAAACTCCTGTCTGGGTTGATTACCCCGCTTTCAGGCAAGTTCGCAAGTTTCTTTTAATCTTGATTCAATGACAATCGATGATGTACTTTTACTTTTAAATGCAATGCTTCCTAAGCCATTGACCCGCCTTCAAGAGCTTATTTTACGAGAAACATGGGAGGGCAAAACCTACAATATTATTGCTCAGGAATCATATTATGGGCCGGAACGGGTGAGGAAAGTTGCGGCTGAATTGTGGGTTTCATTAACTCAAGTGTTGAATGAACCCATCAATAAAGTTAACTTTCGTAAAAAACTAGAGCCTCGTGAAATCACCTTGACTCAACAGCAATTAATCCGGCAGAATTCCCCCCTCAACAACGTCAACCGTAAAATGCCTCTGGAATTTCCTGATGGGCCTTTATCTCTCAATTCCCGTTTCTATATTTCCCGTCCACCTATTGAGGAACTGGCTTTTACAGAAATTATGGAGCCCGGTTCTGTTCTGCGGATTAAAGCTCCTCAAAACATGGGGAAAAGTTCATTATTATTAAGAATTTTAGCTTATGCTAATCACTTAAACTATCAAACAATTAGCCTAGATTTTAATCAAGCTGAAGAAAGTTTATTTACCGACTTCAATCGATTTTTACGTTGGTTATCTGCGAATGTTAGCCATAGTTTAGGTTTAGAATGTCAATTAGAAAACTATTGGGATGAACAAATTGGGAGTAAAGTTAGTTGTACGATTTATTTCCAAAGTTATATTCTTCAAAACACGCAAAGCCCGATTGTTTTATCCTTGAATGAAGTCAACCGGATTTTTGAATATCCTGAACTGGCTAAAGAATTTTTTCCGATGCTGCGGGTTTGGTATGAAGAAGCCCGAAAAATTGAAATTTGGCAAAAACTTCGTTTAATTGTGACTTATTCTACGGAAATTTATGTCCCTCTGAACTTAAATCAATCTCCCTTTAATATTGGATTACCGTTAAGTTTACCTTATTTTACCTATGAACAAGTCAAAGAACTTGCTAAATGTTATCAATTAGATTGGGCAGGAAATTCAGAAATTGAACAGTTAATGGCAATGGTTGGGGGGCATCCGTATTTAGTGCAGTTAGCGTTCTATCATTTGGTCTCCATATCAACTCCATCATTATATTTAACCTCTACATCTGTACCACCACCTGAATATGATTGTCATTTGAGTCCTCAAGCCCAATTTGAACAACTACTGCAACAAGCACCTACAAATGTTGGAATCTATAAAGATCATCTTCGCCGTTTGTTGCTTTCTCTGGAGAACAATCCTGAACTGAAAGCTGCATTTGAACAGGTGATTCAACAAAAGGGTTCTAGTAAAATTGATTCGACTTTAGCTTATAAATTAGACAGTATGGGTTTAATTATATTTAATGGGGATCAACTGGAACCGAGTTGTGAACTTTATCGCCGTTATTTTCAAGAACAGTTATAGGGGTTGACGGTTGGTTGAGTTGACACTCCCCCGTCAAGCTTGCGCGCTCGACGGGGGATTCTTGTTTCATAGAAGAATGCTTTTCAGTGCAAGCACTAACGAGTCTTACATCCTCTCCACAAGCTTGCATTTCCGTATGTCCTACGGTATTTGTTGACAG
>NZ_JBJUDF010000225.1:0-14546 GCF_046067725.1 Planktothrix sp. | reverse complement strand
AGGAAGACAACAGTGAGTAAAACGATATTTCTCTAAACCGCTTCTAAGTTGTTGAAATTCCACATCTTCTTCGATACAAACTCGCAGATGTTCGCTTTTACGATTTTCAATTTCACTGGGAAGATTAGGTGATGGCATAGTTGTTATCAAGCAGGAGGGTTAAACATTAAGTTGAGGTTAAAAATCGAGTTCTGAAAGCAGTTCATCTAGTTCTACCTGATTAAGATCCGCATCGGGAAAATCCGATGGAGTATAGCCTCCTTCTACCGATAAACAATGGTTAATCAGGCTTTCTAAAGAATCTCGATAGGCGGCGGCTAAATTTTTGATCGTTGTTTGATGATGAAAATTCTCACTATATTGCCATTCTACATCAAGTTGCCCATCAACCACAATTCCATGAATCGCAATTAAATGGGAACGTTGTCCCAAAGGACTATGAATAGAACCACTGGATGCTTGAGATAATTTCCAGCCTATCTCGCCGATTTGATGGCTGGTAAATTGACCTAAATAATTAAAGCTAATTTGAGCTTTTGGATAGTTTTTTAACGGGGATTGAATTGTTAAATCTGAGTTGAGATAATATCCAATTCCATAATCAAATCCTCGATTCGGAATTTGTCTTAACTGCTCTTTAATGGACTTGAGACACTCACCCGGATGGTGAAGATTTTCTAAGGTCAAAAAGACGGGGAAAATACTGGTAAACCAACCCACAGTTCTAGATAAATTCACGGATTCAATTACATTCTCTCTTCCATGACCCTCCATGTCAAGCAAAAGTCCATAATTTCCTGTCCAATGGCCAAAAGCTTGGACTAAAGCGGTTAATAAAATATCATTAATTTGGGTATTATAAGCTTGAGGAACCTCCTGTAAGAGTAAGCGGGTTTGTTCTTCGGTTAAGGTGAAAGAAACCGTTTTGGCATGGGCAACACTGTTAGATTGGACATCTCCTTGATGATCCACAGGAAGAGGAGAAACGGATGAAAAATCACGGTTTAACCAATACTGGAATTGAGCGTGAAATTCTGGGGTTTGAGCATAGTTTTGCAGTTCCTCAGCCCAAGTTTTAAAGGAACTGGTTTTAGGAGGAAGTTGCAGAGGTTTTTGGGTTTCTAATTGGTGGTAAATCGTGACGAAATCTTCGAGAATAATTCGCCAAGAAACTCCATCTACTGCTAAATGATGAATCACAATTAACAAGCGTCCACTTTCACCAAAGGCGAAGAAAACCACCGCTATTAAGGGGCCTTTTTCTAAGTTGAGTACCCGTTGTTGAACCTCTGAAATTTCTGCCATCTGGGTCAATTGTTCATCGCAAGATAGATGGGATAAATCCACCGTTTCAAAGGCAAAATTATTGCAATTATCGCTGTTATTTTGTTGCCATTTTTCTCCTTGTTGCACAAACCGTAACCGCAAAGCATCATGGTGATAGAGTAATTTGGAAATGGCTTGTTTTAATAAATCCGGTTGTAGATGATTGGGAACTTCTAACAAAATCGATTGATTAAAATGATGACGTTCGGGCCAGTTTTGTTCAAAAAACCATTTTTGAATCGGTGTTAACGGGACGTGACCGATGACTAAATCCTGTGTGGTTTGATTAACCGAAACTCGCTCCGCTACAGTAGCTAATTGAGCGATGGTTTGATGACTAAATAATTGTTTAGGAGTAATTTGTAATCCCGCTTGATTCGCTTGAGCAATGATTTGAATGGCTAAGATAGAATCTCCGCCTAATTCAAAAAAGTTATCGTTAATACTAAGGGTTTTAAGTCCTAAAACCTTTTGCCAAATTTCAGCGAGAATGCGTTCTATTTCTGTACCTGGAGTGATATTTTGGGCGACTTCTTCTTCTAATTCTAGTGCAGGTTTGGGGAGCGCACGACGATCAATTTTACCATTAGCTGTTAAGGGAAAAGTGTCTAACACAATGAAGAAAGCAGGAACCATATATTGAGGTAACTTTTCTTGCAAAAATAGACGCAATTGAGAAACAGTTAAGTTTTGAGAGCCAATTACATAAGCACATAAACGCTTAACGCCGGGTTGATCTTCTCTAGCAATAATAATCGCTTCTTTAACTTGGGGATGTTGATTGAGAACGGTTTCAATTTCTCCTAATTCAATTCTAAAACCTCTAATCTTAACTTGATCATCAATTCGACCCACAAATTCAATTTGTCCGTCGTTTCCATAACGAACTAAATCACCGGTTTTGTAAAGGCGATCGCTATTTTTTTGACTCAAAGGATAAGCAATAAATTTAGAATTCGTTAACTCTGGACGGTTGAGATAGCCTCGTGCTAATCCTGAACCGCCAATGTATAATTCCCCTGGAATTCCAATGGGTACAGGTTGTTGATATTGATCTAAAATATAGACTTGAGTATTGCTAATGGGACGACCAATAGGCGGTGCTTTTTCAGTTAATAAATATGGTGTTATTTTAACCGATGTTGTAACAACAGTATTTTCAGTTGGCCCATAGTTGTTAACTAATGTAAAAGGAATGGAAGTAGGAGGAAAATCATTGAGTTTATCTCCTCCAGTTAACATTAATCTTAATGGACAATTGGTAGACCAATCTAGGGGAATTAGGGTTTCTGCAAGAGGAGTGGGTAAGAAAGAAACGGTAATTTTTTGGGCAATTAACCACTCTTGAAGTTGGTTCGGTGATGTTAGCAAATCTGGGGGAACAATCGTCAAACACGCCCCGGCTGTTAAATAAGGCCAAATTTCCCAAACTGAAGCATCAAAGGCAATTCCAGCTAATTGAGTGACTCGATCAATTGTTGTAATATTAAAAGCGTTTTGATGCCAAGAAACTAGGTTTAATAAACTTTGATGTTGAATTAAAACTCCCTTGGGTTTTCCGGTGGAACCCGAAGTATAAATGACATAAGCTAAATTTTCAGATGTCATCGGATGGAGGAGATTATCTGACGGATGATGATCAAGAATTTTCCCATCCTGATCTAAACAAAATATTGTTCCTAAATAGTTGGGTAAAGTGTGAACTAAGTTTTCCTGAGTTAATAACACCGATACGGCAGAATCTTCTAACATATAAGCTAGACGTTCTGATGGATAGTTCGGATCTAAAGGAACATAAGCTGCACCCGCTTTAAGAATGCCTAAAAGTCCGATAATCATCAAAGCAGAACGCTCGATACAGATTCCTACTAAGTCCTCGGTTTTAACGCCTAAGTTTTGCAAATAATAAGCGAGTTGATTGGCTTTTTGATTTAACTGTTCATAGGTCAGAGATTTTTCTCCATCAATGACCGCTATAGCATGAGGGGTTTTAACAACCTGTTCTTCAAATAACTGATGAATACAATAATGATCAGGATAAGACGTTTGAGTTTGATTCCAATCTACTAATAATTGCTGTTTTTCCGGTTCAGTCAGTAACGGTAATTCCCCGACGGTTTGCTGGGGATTGGCTACAATTCCTTTTAATAAAGTTTGGAAATGACCCACCATGCGGGTGATTCTTTCAGGGGTAAATAGGTCGCTATCATATTCCCAAAACCCTTCTAAATAAGATCCATTTTCGGTTTCGATTTCTTCTAAAATTAAGCTGAGATCAAATTTAATTCTCAGGTTTTCGACGGCTAGATATTGAGCTTTTAAATTGGGTAATTCTAAAGCATTGAGAGGGGCATTTTGCAGCGCAAACATGACTTGAAATAAAGGATTATAACTTAAACTTCGTTCGATTTCTAACGCATCAACTACTTGCTCAAAGGGCACATCTTGATTGGCATACGCTTCTAAAACAACATTGCGAGCTTGTTGTAATAATGCTGAAAAAGCCGGATTTCCTTCTAGGGAATTCCGCAGCACTAAAGTATTGACAAAAAAACCAATCAAAGGTTCAATTTCTTGTCGATTTCGGTTGGCGGTGGGTGTTCCAATTAAAATATCATCCTGACCACTATAACGAAAAAGTAAAGTGTTTAAAGCCGCCAGTAAGGTCATAAATAAAGTCGCCCCCGACTTTTGGCTCAGAAGTTTGAGTTTTTCGGTGAGTTCTGAGTCAATTTGAAACGAGATACTATGACCTTGAAAATTGGGAGTAGCTGGACGAGGTTTGTCTGTTGGAAGTTCTAATAAAGGAGGAGCACCTGTTAATTGTTTTTTCCAATAATTTAGCTGGTTTTCTAAAATTTCACCTTGTAACCATTGTCTTTGCCATACTGCAAAATCGGCATATTGTATGGTTAATTCGGGTAAATCTACGGTTGAATTGGATAAAAATGCTTGATAAAATTCAGATAATTCTTTAAATAAAATGCCTTTTGACCAACCATCGATAATAATATGATGGAAAACGTTAACTAAAATATAATTTTCATATCCGAGATCAAACAGAGTACATCGTAATAAGGGAGCTTGGGTTAAATCAAAGGGTTTTTGTAGTTCTTCAATAATCTGTTGGTCAATTCGATCTTGGGGGATATCTTTTAAATTAACAACTAATAATTTAATCTTCAGAGATGGAGCAATTTTTTGAATGGGTTTTCCTTCAACCATTGGAAAGGTTGTCCGTAAGCTCTCATGGCGTTGAATAATAGCATTGATCGTTTGCTCTAAAATATCAACATTTAAGCGTCCCATTAAACGGAGGGCTAGGGCTTCATTGTAAGCCGGATTTTGCTGATCCATCTGATAAAGAAACCACATTCTTTGTTGAGCAAAAGATAAAGGTAACTCTTCAGTTCGAGCAACGGGATAAATCACCGATTCAATGGTTTTAGACGGTGTTGTTGCGCTTCTTAAAAAAGCGAGAATTTCTGGTTTCCTTGTGCCAATTTCTTGCTTAATTTCCGGTGTCATCGCTCCCTGGGGAGCTTGATATTTTAACTTCTCTTCCTCAAGCCAAAGCTTGATGTCTAAACTATTTAAGTAAGATAAAAATTCTGCGACTTTCATTAATAATATCCTTTTCCCTAATTAATGTTCTGGTCTTTCTGGAATAGGGGGGTGATGTTTGGCTGGGTTCAGTAGCTCAAGTTAGAGCTACTGTTGAATATCCGATAACTTTATGGGTTAATTTTCATCGGCTGATTGCCTCCAAATATTGTTGTTTAATGATGTCTAAATTCTGAGGTTCGTTCTTAGGAGAAAACAGCCCATCAGCCTCCCATTTACTGGCATCTAAACTAATTGCCCAGGAATTTAACCAGGGGTGCTCGTTAATTTTAGGTAATAGTTCGGGTTTGGTATCTTCTAAGGCAATTTGAAAAATGACTTGGGCAAATTCTTCAAATAATTTTAAGCTGGCTCGATAAGCTTCCATAATTTCAGCTTCGGTTTGATTAGATTGTAAATTCCGGGTTCGTAGTTCATTCACGAAGGGGATTGCTAAATAATCAATAAATTCAAAATTAACTCGATGTAAGGATTGATTTGCCCAATCTCGGAATAGTTGTTGCATTCGATAGGAAAGGGGGAAAAATTCTGCATTAATCTGTTGAACTTTCGTTTTAAGTTCTGGGTCAAGGAAGATGGAATTAAACATCATTAAGCAACCAAATGTCCATCCAGCTAACGTATCCCAGATCATTTTTGTTGACATCACTATGCCATTTCCCATACAGTTGTAAGAATTGTGAATATTAAAGGTTAACCCATCGTTATAGGTTAAATAAAAGTGATTCGCATCCTCAACTTTTTCGGGAGTTAGTTGACCTTTAAAGTCAAGATCAATCATTTGAGTGGTTAAAGAATTGCCCAAACCAATATTATCTGAACCGGGGGAATAAAACGGATCAGGAAATGTACCCGCTTCACCGACACAAGCCCAACGATTAAAGGAAAAAACTTGTTTCGAGGAGTAGCTATATTTGGGCATCTTTCTAAAGTCTTCTGGGGATTTCCCTTCTAAATGAGCAGCCACAACAGGTTCATTTTCCTGTAACCACTGCAAGGCTAATTCATAGTTATGATAATTTTTTAATGGGTGAATATCTTGACGAGCCACAATGCCAATACTGGTATAACCCGTAGATAAAGGAATTAACCAAACCCAGTATCCTTCACCGCATAAATGATTGGTAGAATAAAAACGGTTGTTGTTAGGAACACGATGATGCCATTTTTCTTGACTTGCTGGAACAAAATCGCTGACATCAAAACGACCCTTCACTCGGAACCAAACCGCGCTATGATTATCATGATTCGGTTTAGCTAAACCTAGTTTTTTCTGTATATATCGACGGCGACCCATCGCATCAACAACCCATCGGGATTTAATACAGTGAGTTTTTTTATTGGCTCCACTTCCTTGAGTATAAATAATTTTATGTTGTTGCTGTAGCCCTTCAGCCAACTCGATATCTTGAACCGAACAATCTTCCTTAAGGTCAATTCCGGCTTCAATATTAAATTGGCGTAAATCATTTTCTAATTTACCCCGATCAATTTGATAAGATTTAGGAGCATGAAACTCTGATAATCCCAGTTCAGGTCTTTTATGAAATTCAGTTTCTTGAGGTTTGAAAAAATAGCGTAATCCCAGTTTAGGCAAATGTTGATTATCAAAATAATCGGTTAACTGAAGCGTATTTGCTAAATAAAAAGCCCCGACTTCAACGGTTGACTCTCCCACTTTAAAACCAGCTTCCGGTAAAGGACGAGCCATTTTATCAAGGACGACAACGGAAAGATTAGGTTGTTTGAGTTTTAACTGTCTCGCTAAAGTTAAACCTGCTAATCCACCGCCACAAATTGCCACATCATAGTCAGTTTCTGAACTGAAATTGTCAGCTTGTTCACGTAATAAGGCGATGAGTTCTTCTTTATGCTCTTTCAATTGTTCGAGTAAATCAGGAGTTATAACGCCTTGGGGAGAACGATAGCGCAGCTTATCTCCTTCAACCCAAATTGTGACGCCTAAATGATTCAGATTCGATAAAAATTCAACAATTCTCATAAATTTAAGTGTCCTCAAAGATGAAAAACTACCGCAGAAATAAAATTTATAAATTCTGAGAAGTCAGTTGTCATTGTTGAAGTCAGTTACTCTCGGAGTCCCCGCTTACATACTCGACAATAAGACTGCCTGAAATTGAAATTATTTATATCATAGTCTGGATGATAAATTTTAGTGATGGATACATTTTTTTACATTTTTCCCAAAAAGGGTTCTGAAAAGCTTAAATTTTAGTTAACCTGTTTTCATAATTCTCCTTCTTCATAATCTTCTAAGGCTGTTGTCCTAACATTTTGACTATTTTTGGCTACATTAAGCACCTCAATTGTTTGAGTTAAACTGGCAACAGTTGGGTATTCTAATAAACTATGCAACGACAATTCTACCGAGAAAACATCCCGCAAACGAGAGATGACTTGACTGGCCAGCAAAGAATGTCCTCCTAGTTCAAAGAAATTGTCATGAATTCCAATTTGAGATAGATTTAACACATTTTGCCAAATCTTAGCAACTTGACGTTCAGCTTCAGTTCTGGGTGCTATTAATTCGCTACTATCTACGCCTTGAAGTTCCTTAAGTAATTGCTTCTTATCAATGTCTCCATTGTGCTTTACAGGAAGAGATTGTCTCAGAATTAAGGGGCATTGATAGGACGTTCTAAATCGATCTTTTAAACTGACATGATCAGGTATATTCACCGATTGAACTGTAGAGTTACGGGTGTAATAAGCCGTTAACTTTTGGCATCCTTCAGACCTCGATGTCAAACGGTTAATCTTAGCATTACTCCCATCTAAACCGATCATTAATTGTCCTTGATTATGATATAAACTCGTTAGAAATGAGTCTAACCCTTGCTGCACCGTCATATCATAATACCCTTGAGATCGGGTTATGTATTGCATCTGATAACCCTGACTAATGCCAGTTTCTTGCCAAGTTGTCCAACTATAACAATAACTGGGAAACAAATTCTGAGATTTTTGATAGGTATTCAGAGATTCTAAGAAACGATTAGCCGCCGCATAGGAACCTAAAGCCGCCCCTCCAAAGAAACTAGCTAAGGAGGAAAAGCTAATAAAAACTCCCTGAGATTCTTTGAGGAGTTGATGTAAAACCCAAGTTCCTAATACCTTGGGGCGAAGAATTGCCGCTAAACCATCTTGAGTTTCGTCCAGAAGTAAACAATCTTTGTAAATTCCGGCGAGATGAATCACCCCATTCAGTTCTCCTTGCCATTGTTTTTTTACCTGTTCTACAGCGTGTTTAACTTGAGTGAAATTCGCTACATCGACCGCTTGGTAAATGACTTCTCCCCCAAGGTTTTCTAAAGCTTGGAGATTTTTGATTTTTAAGGATAATTGATTTTCGGTTTTGAGGTATTCACTCCAGAGGTGTTTTTCGGGTAAAGGGGTTTTTCCAATTAACAGTAAACGAGCTTGATAATTTTTGAGTAAATATTGAGCAATTTGTATGCCAATTCCCCCTAGTCCTCCGGTAATCAGATAAATTCCTCCTGATTTAAAGGGTAATTCCTGTTGACTCTCTTGAGGTAAATTGACTTTTTCTAAGCCCGCAATTAAACGTTTCCCGTTGCGATAAGCAATTTCTCTTTCCCTGGATAAAACGGACAGTTCTTGCAGCAGATAACTCCCATTAACTTCGATGTTATCCAGGGATAAATCAATATGACGAGTATTTAACCAAGGAAGTTCTTGAGCTAAGGTTTTGATCAGTCCTAAAACCGGAGATTTTTCATAGGCGATTTTGTCAGTTTCTGTTACTAATTGACTATAACTCGAAACAAATAACAATTGAATTGTTGAGTTCAAATCATGAATTTTAGCTAACGCTTGAACCAGGAATAATAAATCATAAATTCCTTGCTCTTGTGCTGTTTCTAACTGTTCAATTGTTGAAATTTCTCCTTGATAATCTTGATATGTTCCCAGATGAATAATATTGCTAAGGATAATGTTTTGCTCGGCTAAAGATGCCATTAACCGTTGATAATGGTTGGCTATCCCCGGTTTGAGGGTATAGCAATTTTCACTGATTTGAGAAAATTCTTCTGCGGCTAAAACCGTGATACAGGGTAAGTTTTTCCCTTGAATTTTTTCGGCTAAAGAGGCTCCTAAACCCAAGGAATCAAGAAAAATCAAAGTCGAATGGTTGGGAAGTTCGGGTTTTAAATGAACTGGAGAGCGAGGTTTCCAAACTTTCCGGTAAAACCAATCAGGAAGGGTTTGAGCATTTTCTAATAAAATATCTATTGCTTTCAGAATAGAATTAAATTCTCCAGATTCAAACCGTTTTGTTAATTGCGATCGCTGAATTTTACCAATGGAAGTTTTAGGAATTTCAGTTTTATTTAAGGGGATTAAATATTCAGGATTAACCCCAAAACTGTTAATGACTTTTCGTCTAATCTTTTTCAGAAGTTCTGCTAGATGCTGGTGTTCCAAAGTTTCTGCACTAAAAAATAAAGCTAATTGATCGGTACTATTCCTAGGATCATAAACAGCACAAGCGGCAGTATAGGACGCTTGTACTTCTTCAATAGTTTCCACTACAGTTTCAATTTCATGGCTATAATAATTCACTCCATTAATAATAATGGTTTCTTTACTTCTTCCAGTAATGACTAAATGACCGTTACTAATAAATGCTAAATCTCCTGTCTTAAACCAGCCATCTTTTAAGAAAGCGTCTTGATTCGCTTCTGGGTTTTTATAATACCCGGGTGAAACTGGATGTCCTTTAACTTGTAAATGACCAATGGTTTCTTCTGGTAATAGGGAATTATCAGCATTAACAATTCTAATCGATATCCCCGGAATGGGTAATCCTAAATCCGTAAAAGTTGCACCATTGGGATGTTCAGGATGGACTCGTTTTAAGGAAGAATTCAAGGAAGATTTATCAACCGTATGAAAGAGTAATGGCTGTTGTTCTGTCGGCTGATAATAGGTAATTCCTGACCCCATTTCTGCCATACCAAAAGCAGGACGCATCGCCGTTTTTTTCAGATTATATTGAAGATGAAGGGTGTTAATAAATTCTCCAACTGCTTGACCAGAAACAGCTTCACCCGCCGCTAAAAAGAATTTGACACAATCTAAATTCCAATTTTGATTTGGTTCTTTTTTTAAAGCTTCATTGATCAAATTATAGGCAAAATTAGGAGCCCAACTGTGGGTAATTCGATATTTAGCAATTAAATCTAACCAATTCAAAGGACGACCTAATATATATTCAGTTTGAACATAAACCATTTGGCATCCTAACTCGACACAGCGAATATTCCAGTCTGAAATACTTCCAATATGATCAAAAGGAAGCCAATTAAGAATAATATCGTCGTTTTGATGTTCACAAATGATGTTTGTTCCTCGCGCACGAGAGATCACATTTTTATGGGTTAATGAGATACATTTCGGTATTCCTGTACTGCCTGATGTTAGATTAAAGAACGCGATATCATCTGGTTGACTAATATGAGTCTGATGGGGAGAATAAGTTTTTAATTCTTCAATAAAACTCAATCTTAAGGTTTGATTAGGCAACCATTGTTCTAAATGTTTTATCTCTTGCTGACGGGATTGATTTGTGATAATAATAGGTTCATCTAACAACTGCCAAACTTGAGAGATTTTATGAATTTCATTATTAAAATCTTTATAGCTGGGTGGTACTGAAATAATAACAGGAATAAATCCCCCTAAAAGACACCCCCAAAATGCAGAAATAATATCATAGTTTTCCGATAGCTGAAGAATTACTTTATCTTGAGCTTGTAAACCCTGCTTTTGTAATCCAGCTTGTATTTGTTGAGCGTCTTCCCATAATTGTTGATAGGATTGAAAAACTTCTGAGCCATTAGATTGAATATAAATAATCCCTTTATTTGAATAATTTTCAGCAGCTTTTTGGAGGATTTCTGCCAAGGTTTTAGGTTGAAGTTCAGATTCTTCTAAAAGCTGTCCGTGACTGATTCCAGATTGAGTGTTAGAAGTGTGAATCCCCAGATGAATCGGGGTTTCAGATTTTTGATGATCATTTTTTTTCTCTATTTTTAAGGGCAATAATTCTGATAGATGTAGGGGTAAAATTTTGTTCTTTTTAGAAGTCATGACGACAGCAACTTGATCAATATCTGACAAAGAGCGCAGTTTTTCTTCTGTTTCCTGAACTTGATGATTATCGATAATTTCAATATTCTTTAATGCAGTTTCATCGACATCACCGCTATCGGTTAAGGGTAAACTGGAAATTTGCACATAGATATTAGGTAGGAGATTGTCCGGTAACTGAGACTGTAAATCGGAGGACAATTGTTCAGAATTCCAAGCTCCAAAGGAAACGATATAGGCGACTAATTCATCCTCTCGTACCATAAAATAGCAATCTTCAATCAAAGGATTTGATAAAAAGACTTCTGCTAATTTCTGACAATTTAATTTTTGATTTTTGTCTTCCGTCCTCATGCCTAAAATCCTCGGTTCTCTGTACATCTTGTGAAAGCTTCTTCAATAAGGACTTTTAGGCGTAGCCAATTTGACATCTATAATACGCCAATTCAAGTCTGAATTGCATCACTGTCTGATCTACCTTTATAGAATACCTCATTCGGGGTACGATAGTCAAGACATTTTCGAGGACGATTGTTAATCAAGTTTACGGCTCTTTCCACCTCCTCTGGCTTAACGATTTTAAAATTCGTTCCCTTGGGGAAAAATTGTCTTAACAGTCCATTGGTATGCTCGTTTAATCCCCTCTCCCACGAATGATAAGGAGTAGCAAAATAAAAATCTGCTCCTAGTTTCTGACTCAACTCTTGATGTCCACAAAATTCTTTGCCGTTGTCACAAGTAAAGGTTTTTCTTTGGTCAGGGTGAATCTCTTGAAAAAGTTTTTCTGTGACTCTATTGATTTCCGATGCGGTTTTGTTTTTGGCTAATCCTGCTACTAAAAATTTCGAGGCTTTATCTACATGAGTAACGAGAACTCCTAGATGATTGCCTCCAATCATTGTGTCACTTTCCCAATGACCGATTTCAGTTTTCTGGTCAGCAATTACTGGTCGCTCGCTGATATCTACACGCCCTGGAATCCCTCCACGCTTACTTTTTGCTCCGCCTCGACTCTTTCTTTGACAAAGCCCCCGGCGTAAATATTTCTGGTACTCTCCACATCCGTGATAGTTCTGATAGATCATTTGATAGATGGTTTCGTGACTGAGAGATTCTTGACTGGCTCTTTTCAGACGACCTGCTATTTGTTCGGGACTATGATAATCTTTCAATCCTTCTTTGACCAACTCTAAGGCTGACTCGCTGACATTTTTCAAGGGTTGTTTGGCATTTTTTCGCCTTGTCTCGCTTTGAGCTTGTGCTGTGTCAGGTAGATAGCAGCCAAGGGAACTTTGATTCCTTTTTAATTCCCGTGATATTGTGCTTTGATGACATCCGAGCCAGACGGCCATTTGCCGTTGAGATAAATTTCCCTCCTGACTAAGTTGGTAGAGCAAGTTTCTTTGTTCTATGTTAAGATGTTGGTGGCTTCGTTTTTGTGTCTGATCTGTTGTTGTATTGATCAGACAGTACCTGATGAGCCTTTTTCTGTCAACTCTTAAGGAGTCGTGCGTTTCATTTTTGAATTGGCAATATTAGGACGGATAAAAATTATGGTTAATTACCTCACTCAAGAAGAGAAATTACTAGCAGCCGAAGAAGAAAAGTATCTAGAGGAAGAAGATGATGTGGATTTTCCTCCTATAGATATTATTGCTTACAATGAGCAGCGTTCCTGCTCTGATCTAGTTAGAATGTATCAAAAAAAACAATTGGTTATCGATCCAGATTTTCAAAGAGATGTGGTGTGGACTGATCCACAACAAACTCGTTTTATTGATAGTTTAATGAAACAGTTACCGATTCCTAGTATGTGTATTAGTCTTGACTATAAGACAGATAAACGCTATATCATCGATGGATTACAACGAATTAGTACCATCGTCAAATTTTTAACTACTGAAAATTGGAAGCTATCAAAATTAGCTGATGTAGATTCGTCTATTTCTGGAAAAACAGTTGAGGAAATAAAAACTCAGCATGAAGAATTATATGAACGCGTAGAAAATATGACTATTCCCATCACCATGATTCGCTATGACTCCAGCAAAAAAACTCATAATAATTATATTTTTAACATTTTCCATCGCTTAAATACCGGTGGAGTAAAACTCAATAATCAGGAGATCAGAAATTGTATCTATAATGGCGAGTTTAATACTTTTTTAAAAGAATGCGCTCAATATGAAAACTGGCTTTTGCTGATGGATCGAAAGCAGAAAAAAGCATCTCGATTTGAAGATGAAGAATTAGTGCTTCGTTTCTTTGCTTTTTATGATGGATACCAGAACTACAAGGGGAAATTGACCGGATTTTTAAATGATTATATGTATAAACATAGATTGGCTCATGAAGATTTTATTCAAGATAAAGATCAATTATTTAAGCAAACTGTTGACTTGATTTATGATAGAATCTTCAAAGAGGAACCTCTCAAAACCAGTAAAGTTATTGCTGAGGGAATTCTGTTAGGAGTTGCCAAAAATTTAGATACTTTAGTCAATCTCTCCAATGATGAATTACAAGACAAGTATTCTAGATTAATAAAATCTGAACCATTTTTAACTAAAAATTTAGCTGGTGGTATTTACCAAAAAGATAAGGCTTTAGAGAGAATTAATACATCTATCAAAATTTTTTCATCTACTGGTAATGATTACTAAAAGTTATTTATTCAAGACGCTAAACAGGCTTGATAAACTCTATAATGACTCTACAACTGATGATAAAAAAATTTTTTATTCTAAACTAGCTCTTATAGAATTATGTGGCTGGATCGAGGAAACTATGGATGATATAGTTTTAAGATGTGCTAAACGATGCTTAAAGTCCGAAGCTAACAAAAAATTCATCGATAAGACTATTAGTGGTACTCATAGTTTTGAATATGAACCTTTTAGAAAAATGTTGATGATGGTTAAGTAGTCATGCAAAATTAATTACCTGCCCGATCGAGCTAAAACCCTTACGGGGCAATGATCGTCATGTGTAAATAATTTTGCCTAGGTACTTATTGGTTTAGCAATATTAGAAAAAATCGAAAAAAAGTTAGAAAGAACTGGTAAAATTAGTACTTTAAAAGGTGATCTTGGTAATCTAAAGACAAGTCGCAATCGAGCTGCTCATACTCATACTAAAGGTACTTTGAGAACCTATGACGCTCCTTCTAAAACTAAACATGATTTTGATAGAATATATGCTTTGTTAACAGAGTTAGATGCAGAATTGCAACGTCATAAATGTTGACTTATTTCTCGTACAATCGCTTTTAGCGCACCTTCGACAAAGACAATCAGTCAAAATTAAACCCCCTAACCGGTGAAAATTAACTACAAGCGATCGAAAAACTGGGAAAATATTCAATTGATTCAATGTCATCTTTTTTAACTATCCTGCCCATGAATAATCAGGTCATCCGTACTGATAAAGCTCCGGCCCCTGTGGGTCCCTATAATCAAGCG
>NZ_JBJUDF010000224.1:0-5044 GCF_046067725.1 Planktothrix sp. | reverse complement strand
GTTCAAAGATGATCCGGTTGGTGCAACGGCCGGAGTCGCCCTGGTAGGAGCAGGAACATTGCTTGTTACGGGTTTGAGCCAAACCGTAATCGCTCTTTCAGGAGGAATAAAAGGCATTGTATCAGCAGCTAAAATGGCGATTAAAGGCTTGAAATATATTCCGGGTATTGGCCCCTTAGTTCGCTGGGCTGTGGGGGGCGTGCAGCGACTTTGGAATTTCAACTGGCAACAAACCGATGCTCAAATTCGCAAGTTACAACAACAGCGACTCAAGGCGTTAGCAAGTCGTTGGGGAGAAGCGCTAGGGGCTTCTCTCGGCACGCTTTGTGGATTTACTTTGGGACGGGCTGCGAAGTCAAACGCTCCCCGATTAATGCGATTCAATCCTTTGCTACTGGCTAAATTGAAGGAATTAGAATTTCGTTCTTGGGCTGAACCTGGAGAATTATGGGAAGAAGCAGTTGAGGAGATAAAAACTACTTTAGTGGCGACCGGACGCGCAATTGTGGCAGTTATTTTTATGGAAGCTTATGTCAATGTTCGGAAATTAATTAAATCCTTTGTTAAATTTTCGGGTCTGGGAACAGTTTTTCCTTGGTTGGGAAAAACTGTTGAAAAATGGGGCGAACCCGGACAAGAAGCGTGGAGTTTTGCAAAAAAGCAGGAAAAAATGATTGAGAGTATTCAAGTTGATTGGCTAAAAGATTTCACCGAAGAGTTTGTAGAAGCTACTCAGGATATGTGTGCTGAGAGTACGATTATAGTTAGTTACGCACTTTAAAACTTTAAAAATATAAAAACCGAATTATTCGGTTTTTAGTTTTAGGAGGAATCGGAATCATGGAAGAATCTAAGGGATTGCCTGAAAATTTTACTAAAGGATTGGGAGAAATACTCAAAAACCATTTAGAAGCTGAATCGGGCACTAAAGGGGATGATTGGCAAATTGATGTCTTCACAAATGATTTTGAGGATGAATTCCCCCTTGATCCTGATGCTCCCAATTCTCCTTATTCTTTTTATAGCCCTGAAGCGAATAGAGCCGAATTAAATCCTTACGGTGAAGATCGCAACAATCGCCCAAAAATTCAGGAACTAAACCAGCCGGAATTAGCTAAAGCTAGAGGCTGGAGAGTTATTGATTTATACCCCGAACGGAATAAAAAAATCGAATTTTATCGAATTGCTGGAACTCCCGCAGAAATTCGATTATTGTCGCAACAAATTCGCCATCTTAGAGAAATTATAAAAAATGCTGTAGGGGATATTTCTTTTGAGGAATGGTTTAAAGAATGGGAAAAAGGATTCCCTAGTTTTATTGATCGATTTCACGCCCAAAACAATCAAATTATTACCAATTATCCCCTTGCTGATTATGCAGGCCCAGGAGGAAAATTAATAGAAGCTTGGAGAAAGGATATTTCATCGCGCCCTACTTATATTAAATGGAAAAGCCTTCAAACACCCCAAAAGAAATATTTAGTTATTGAATATTTTCCTAATAGAAGTGAAGAAAAATCAATATTATTATCAGGAACCGAAGGGCAAATTGTAGAACATATTATTAAATATCATTATGGTGGAGGTGGTGGAATTGATGGAGAATATGATGAAAAAGTTCCCACAGAAATTTCAACATTAAGCAACAGACCTTATATTAAACTTTATTTTAGTCAACCCACAGAAGAAGTTGCAGATGGTAAACGTGCTGCAAGAATGGAAATAACAATAAATATTATGGACAAAACCGACTTAACTATTGACAAAAGCGATTTAGTCGCAATGGCAACTCGTATCACGGAAGAGTTTACCCCAGGGGAAAATCCCTATAAACACAAAAAAGGAAAGAATTATTATACTTATCACGATTGGGCTAATGGATATCAAATCCAGTTATTGGCTAATAGTGAAAATGAAGCCAGAAAAACACTGGTAAAAGTTTTGGCTATTAGACAGCATCAATTAAATGAAAAATACTGGAAAGAGTCACGGGCGGTTAATGTTAATTTAGCTTATCCAAATACAGAAGAAGAAGTACAAATCATGGGCAAGACCTACAAAAAACCCCTGCGTCGTCCATCGGTAAACGTTAGTTTTCGATGGGCGAGGTTAACCCTCCCCTCCATCGGGAAACATTTTATTTTAGCTTCCGGTGAGAAAAGAATGCCTGTTTCACCAGAAGCTAAAAAAAGTTAGAAATCTTTATAAAATCAAAAAATTTTTTGACGAACCCTATACCCTTCGGTGATGGTTCTGATTAAAAACAAATCCTTAAACCCTTTTATTGACAAGTGATTTAACGGTGGCTACATTTAAAGTGATCAGTTATTTTTTATTGGTAATTTTTTTTTATGCCAGCAAGTACACGCGGTAGAAAAAGGGAAGATTTGATTTATGTGGCAGCATCGGAACTTGTTATGTACGGATTTAAGACATTCGACATAACATCAGTGCCTGGAATTACCACAAGCGACGTAACAGCATTGGGGCATATAAAAGCAGAAGGAATGGCCGCAGACTCAACCAAAGTCTACGTTTTGCGAGCGAACGCACCAAAGCCCCCTAGAGTAAGCAAAAAATCTTCCAATCAATCAACCGGAACAGGAACCGGGACTACTGGGACACCTCCCCTAACTGTATCAACATTTTGTGCGTATAACAAAATCTCTGATGCAATGGCAGCGAAATGGACTATAGCAAAGCGAGGGCGAGGAATTACTTTTCGAGGTGAAGGGAGTTCGACCAGACAGCGAACAGTTGCAATCCCTATTGGTGGCGGATTTTATTGTTTTTCCTGCGATAGAGCAACATTTGCCACTTATGGATCTGCTTTGGGACTAAAGGGGACTCTTACAGAAACCGAAGCTAAAAAAGCCTTTATGGGGGCCTCAGCACCCAAACCCGGAACAGCTAAAGCTATCACCACAACTGGCTCTGTTTCTTCGATGTACGATCCCACTAAAAAGGGAGATTTAGCTGCATCAGAAGCAGGATGGTCGTTAACTGAAGCGATTTTATTAATGGCCGCACCTACACCTTAATAAATAATATGAACAATTTAATTCTTCCTGGTGAACCGCTATTTACCGAAACCTTAGCTAATCCTGGAATGTTCTGGTTTCGGCAGGGGCAGCGACAATTAAATGGTGATTGCGTTTTCATCCAGCCTGTTAACCAGGGAGGATTACTTATTCCTGTTTCGGGAAAAGAGGCGGAGGAATACCTTTGGGGTGGCGAATACGACGAGGCAGTAAATCTGTTTGATACGGAGCCTAATAATGAATATGAATGGTGGTTTGATTGATGAACAAATTGTTTTTTCTGGAAATCAAGATTATGATTTTTTCTTATTTTATTCAGAAGGGGGATTTCAGCCGACTCTTGAAGAATTATTAGAGGGAGAAGTAAGGGCTGATTGGGAAGATGAATCTGATGATAATGAAGAGATGGAAATCATGGGATTTGAACCATCCCCTTCTTACGGTTTACCAGAAAATCACCAACCTCAAACAATAAAAATTGAACTATCACTCAATATTTCAATTAACGGGCAAGCCGTATCAATTCAAATGGCAAGTGATGGATTAGATAGTGTAGGAGGGCAAAATGCCAGCATCAACGAGGGGGAAGAAAAAAGACAGACTTTGCATGATAAGAATGAATTCGGCGGGGCTATATTACGGATTTAAAAGTAGAGAATTCACGGGAACGGGAATTAGTGATGCTGACTTAAGTTCCCAATTGGGATGGATTATTCCTCCTAGTACAATTCCTGAATTTTTAGATCCAAATGCTTTATTGATTATTAGAGCAAATGCACCCAAACCGCCTAGATTTTCTAAAAAGACAACAGCAAGCGGCGAGGTTGCTGGAACCATTCCTAATAGTGTAACTTTATTTTGTTCTCCTGAAAAAGTAGCAACAGCAAGAGCAAGCGGTTGGAGTTTTGCCAAAAATGGAATTGGAATTAAATTTGTTGGTGAAACTTCTTCAACTCGTCAAATGAGTTGTTTCGTTAAGGTAACAGCAACAATTGGAACGGCTGATTTTTTTTATGGGTTCAGTTGCGATAAATCAACTTTTAATAATTATGGAACTATATTAGGGCTTCAATCTCCCCAACAACTAACCGCAGAACAACGCGAAAAACGCTGTTTCACTGGGGCAAGCTCTCCCAAGCCAAAACAAGCCACCTTGAAAACAGCAAATGGGGAAATATCAACTTTTTGCAGTGAAGATAAAATTTATGATTTAATTGCTGCGGGGTGGGCTATTCGTGGCTGATTACACTGATTCTTATGGCTCATGGATTGATTTAGGAAGAATAGCACCCAACTATAATTGGCAACAATTCCCCCGCGATGTGGGCGGATACGGAGGACGAGACGGGCTAACTTTTAGGTTTGTTTTTCACTACAATCAAGCGGAATGGAACGCCAATTTACAAGGAAGAAGCTATGGTTTATTTACCTTTTCCTATTTGGATGATTCAGGAAATTTTAATTATGCAGATCAAAAAACAATTAAGCTCTATCCTCAGCCTCAACACTTATTATTAGAACAGCAAACTTTTGCAGAATTTTATAGCAATCCTTATATTAGAAGGCGATGCCAAATCAAACGAGTTGATTATGGCAGAACTGGAAAATATATTGATATTAATACAGGTAAAGCCGTTTACTCTAATCAGCGTTTACCTTGGGAATTACAAGTTTATTATTTGATAATTTAAGCGGGGTATTCAATAAAGCATCTACTGCATACTTTTTGCTAATTTATACTAAAAATTATGAATGAAAATTCGGTAGTAATTGCTTTGTTTGCAGTTCAATGCTTTGCAAATTTAATTTTTTCTTGCTGGACATCTTATAAAATAGCAAAAATAAATCAAGATATTAAAAAATTAAACATTGACATTAACAATCTTGGTGCTTTAATGAGGCAGAATAAAGCTTCAATGGAGGGAAAACTTACTCGATTTATAATAGAGGTGTCTAACCATTTTCATCAAATTCATCGGGACACAAATTTTAGCTATCCTCGC
>NZ_JBJUDF010000223.1:0-13807 GCF_046067725.1 Planktothrix sp. | reverse complement strand
TCCTTGGATTAATTGAGATGCTGTTAAATTCATTAATCCAACAGCATCTACTTGAAAGGGATATTGAGGATCACTGGAAAATAAACCTTGACAGAACATTTGATAACTAGCAATTGCTAACCCTTCAGAACGTCGCCAAATTAACTGGGTTTCAGGTTCTTGATATTGCCATTTTTCTCCTGCACCGGCATCTAATAAAACACTAATAATCGCTAAATCAAGTTTGGCTTGGGTTCGTTCTAAAAGGGATAAAGAATTTAACACCTCTTGTAAACTTTGAATTCGAGGAATATTCCCCACTTCAAAATGTCGCCACCGAGAATGGAAAGGAACATTCAGATCAGGATAATTTTGGGTAATATTATTAAAAACAAAGTTAGCGACAAATTCTAATTGTTCTGGATGATAATAAAAATGCTGTAGTTGATTTGACAAAGCCAAATCAAAGATAAAATTACACCGTTCTCGAATAGTTTGAGGAGAACGAAAATAAGCGATCGCATTTTTTTGAGAATTTTCTGAATTTTTCATCTAATCTATATAATAATTAGGTAATCATCAGAAACCGGGTTTCTTAACTGTTCTTTTTGCTAATAACAAAAGCTTGGGCAGAAACCCGGTTTCTAGGTCGGGGGTTGAGGTCAGAAACCCCGGTTTCTTAACGAATCTTTCTATTAATAACAAAAGTTTTGACAGAAACCGGGTTTCTAGGTCGGGGGTTGAGGTCAGAAACCCCGGTTTCTTAACGAATCTTTCTATTAATAACAAAAGTTTTGACAGAAACCGGGTTTCTAGGAATTATGGCTTATTATATAACTGCATAACCTCCTCTAACGACATTCGGGACTGAACTCCTAAAGTTAAAGGGGAAAAATGACCTTGATTCAGATGGTCTGAGGCAGCACAAGCAATCATCGCGGCGTTATCGGTACAATATTTTAAAGGCGGAAATAAAACCCGCAAATTGTGAAGTTTAGCCGCTTCTTGGAGACGATTTCTTAACCCACTATTGGCCGCGACACCGCCGCCAACCGCAATCGTATGTAATCCAAAATCTAACGCACAAGCGATCGCACGTTTTGTTAAACTTTTAGCAACCGTTTCTTGAAAACTTGCTGCAATATCAGCAACAGGTAACGGTTGATTGTCCTGCTGTTTTAACGTTTCTACTAATCGTAACACCGCCGTTTTTAACCCACTAAAACTGGAATGATAAGGATGATAACCCCCATTCGGAAGAGAAATTTTGCCTTCGGGTAAAGTAAACGCATTCGGGTTTCCTTGGGCTGCTAATTGGTCAATAATGGGCCCCCCTGGATAGCCTAAATTTAATAAGCGAGCAACTTTATCAAAGGCTTCCCCCGCCGCATCATCAACGGTGTGTCCTAAAGTGTGATAAACCCCACAGTTTTTAACATGAATTAAACTGGTATGACCTCCCGATACTAACAAACATAAAAAGGGCGGTTGGAGACTGGGTTCAGTTAAATAGCTGGCGTAGATATGTCCTTCTAGGTGATGAATGCCCAAAAACGGTTTATTCTGTACCAAAGCTAAAGTTTTAGCCGCCGTAATTCCCGTTAACAAAGCCCCCACCAGTCCAGGGGCGCAGGTCGCAGCAACGCCATCAATAGCTGACCAGTCTAACCCTGCGGTTTCTAAAGCTTGGTCAAGAACAGAATTAACCATTTCTAAATGATGGCGCGAGGCAACTTCAGGAACAACCCCCCCATATTGATGATGAATGGCAATTTGAGATGCCACAACATTACTCAAAACTTTACGATTCTTTACAATTGCGACCCCGGTTTCGTCACAACTTGTTTCAATTGCTAAAACTGTTGCCATTGACTGATAAATTTTATGAAATGATTGAAGCTCTATCTAGTAGCTTAATCATTACAGATTTTTTTGGGTACAGTGAACAACTGAACCTAATAGTCGCCATTCTTCTGCGTGGGTTTTCACCTCGCTATGAGGGATAACAAACGCTTTGTCTTCCTAAGTCAAGGGGATGTTTTTTGCAACCCCCCTAGACGATAAAGATAAAAAACGGATTGTTTTGTAACAAAAGGAAACACTTCTATGCGTCGATTGTTGGCTGCTATTCTAGCCCTGGGCTTGTGGATGAGCGTTGTTCCCGCAGCTTCAGCTTATAATCTCGTTCCTTGTTCTGAATCTGCCGTATTTCAACAACGGGCCAAAACCGCTTTATCTTCTGCGGCTAACCCAGCACAAGTGAAAGCACGCTTTGAACGCTATTCTCAAGAACTGTGTGGCAAAGAAGATGGCTTACCCCATTTAATCGCTGATGGAAGCCTAGCTCATGCAGGAGACTTCGTAATTCCCAGCATTCTGTTCCTGTATATCGCAGGATGGATTGGTTGGGTCGGTCGTGCTTATTTACAATATGCTAAAAAGAGCGATAGTCCCACAGAAAAAGAAATTATCATCGATGTTCCTGTAGCCCTGACCTCTATGCTCAGTGGCTTCCTGTGGCCGTTAGCAGCGTTGAAAGAAATGACAACGGGTGAAATGTTCGCTAAAGATAACGAAATTACCATTTCACCTCGTTAATGGCAGAATGGTTAAACAAAGATTAGGAGAAATTTAGGTTTAATTCCTCACCTAAAATTTTTCTAATCGATTCATAAACAATATTTGTTTATGTTCAATAATCTTTGTAAATTCTGCACTCTTTTAACTGATTAATTGTTTTTGACACCCTTCCAAAATTAGGAGAAAAAACTCATGCAGTATTTCCTGAAATATCTTTCAACAGCACCTGTTTTAGCCGCCGCTTGGATGGCAGTCACTGCGGGAATTTTAATCGAATTTAATCGCTTTTTCCCCGATTTACTGTTCCACCCCATGCCCTAATTTAATCGGGTTTTGGGTTTCGGGTTTCGGGTTTCAGGTTTCGGGTCTATAGTGCGGAGTGTGAGGTGCGGAGTGCGGAGTATTAAGGATCAATGATCTTCTCTTCTCCCCCCGCTCCTTTTCTCCCCCTGCCTCCCCTGCTCCCCCTGCTCTTTAAATTGTCGATACATATTTTTCAATGAAATCTTATCTTGCAGCAGCTATTCAAATGACCAGTACGCCTTGGTTAGACAAAAATCTAGCAGAGGCAGAAGAACTAATTGATTTAGCCGTTCGTCAGGGAGCCGAGTTAGTTTGCTTACCTGAAAATTTTCCCTTCATGGGTGAAGAAGCCGAGAAACTAGCACAAGCTGAAACTATTGCCGAAACGACAGAAAAATTCCTCAAAAGGATTACCCAACGGTTTCAAATTACGCTTCTAGCCGGAGGTTTTCCAGTTCCAGCTACCGATGGCAAAGTCTACAATACAGCAGTCCTGATTGATGCTAATGGTCAAGAATTAACCCGTTATCAAAAAGTTCATCTGTTTGATGTTAATTTACCCGATGGCAATACTTATCGGGAATCGAATACTGTGATGGCTGGAAATGTTTTACCTCCGGTTTATAATTCCCCAGAGTTGGGAAATTTAGGATTATCGGTGTGTTATGATGTGCGATTTCCAGAACTGTATCGCCACTTATCCCAAAAGGGAGCAGAAATTTTATTTGTCCCAGCCGCTTTCACAGCCTACACCGGAAAGGATCACTGGGAAGTTCTCCTCAAAGCCAGAGCCATTGAAAATACTTGTTATGTGATCGCACCGGCTCAAACTGGATGTCATTATGGCCGTCGCAATACTCATGGTCATGCGATGATTGTTGATCCTTGGGGGGCTGTTCTCGCCGATGCCGGAGATCAACCTGGCGTTGCGATCGCAGAAATTAATCCGGTTCGCCTCGAACAAGTCCGTCGCCAAATGCCCAGCCTCAAGCATCGGGTCTTTAGTTAATCGTTAACAGTTGAGGGTTAACTCTTGATGTAGCACTATTCTTATGTGTCTGTTTCGGCTAAAGTAATTGAGGTGACTTAGATGGAGTTAACAGTGGATCTAGTTACAGATGTTTTCCCGTTAGGCTCTATGTTCTCAAAGTTCGGATTGGGATTTTTACCCGTTTTGGGAACAGTGACAGAAGCTTGCCCTCCTGTTGAAGCAGACATAACGATGGTATTACTGGGGGTTCTACTCAGTTTAGTGGCGATTTTTGTAGCCAGTAAAGCGGGTGGAGAATTTGCCAACTGGTTAGGGTTTCCTCCGGTTTTGGGAGAACTCCTGGGCGGGGTAGTGATTGGAATTTCTGCCCTACATTTAGTGGTGTTTCCAGAAGGCGGTATCGATAGTTCGCGCTCATTGGTTATTAGTATTCTGGAAGCAACAGCCGGGTTAACCCCCGATGCAGCAGAAGCGACCTTTAAATCTCAAAGTGAAGTTTTAGAGATTTTATCGGAACTGGGTGTCATTATTCTGTTGTTTGAAATTGGTTTAGAATCCAATGTTGAACAACTGCTGGCTGTGGGAATTCAAGCGTTTATTGTGGCTTGTGTGGGGGTTGTTGTTCCCTTTATTGCAGGAACACTCGGACTCATGTTTCTTTTCCATGTTCCTGTAATTCCAGCAGTTTTTGCAGGTGCCGCATTGACAGCTACCAGTATCGGGATTACCTCCAGGGTTTTATCAGAAATTGGTTGTTTGTCTACCCAAGAAGGTCAAATTATCTTGGGTGCGGCGGTGATTGATGATGTTTTAGGCATTCTAATTTTAGCGGTTGTCGCTAGTTTAGCGAAAACAGGCGAAATTGATATTGCTAATATCATTTATTTGATTATTAGTGCCAGTGTTTTTATTGTGGGTGCAATTGTTTTAGGTAAGTTTTTTAATAAAACTTTTGTGGCTCTCGCTTCACAATTTAAAACACGGGGACGAGTTGTGGTTCCAGCCTTAATTTTGGCATTGATTTTAGCCTATATTGGTGGTGCAATTCATTTAGAAGCCATTCTAGGGGCATTTGCCGCCGGGTTAGTGTTAGATGAAACCGAAGCCGGGAAGGAATTAGAAGAACTGATTAAACCCATTGCGGATGTCATTGTTCCTGTGTTTTTTGTCGCGGTTGGAGCGAAAACGGATTTAAGTGTTCTGAACCCAGCAATTCCTCAAAATCGGGAAGGATTAATTATTGCTATCTTTTTAATTGTGGTGGCAATTGTTGGCAAAATCACCGCAGGTTGGGGAGTGTTTGGTTTAGATCAACTGAATCGTCTGGGAATTGGTGTTGGGATGATTCCACGAGGAGAAGTTGGGTTAGTTTTTGCCGCGGTTGGTTCCGCCAGTGGTGCATTATCTCCCGCTTTAGATGTGGCGATTATTTTGATGGTCATCCTCACGACATTCTTAGCACCTCCATTACTCCGAATTGTGTTTAAAACTGAAACTCCATCCCCGTCATCAGAAACGGTTTAAGAAGCAGAAAAAATCTGACCGCAGTAGATGTCAGATTAATTGATTTTACACTCCCCCATTGAGTGCATAACTTAACGGGGGAGTGTTCATTTCAAATAGAGTTATCGTGGAATCACTGATGCAGAAAGCTAGACGCTTGTTGATTTTTCCTCCCTGTTTCCGGCTAGATGTTGCTCAATCAATACTGGAATGGCTTCTGGTTCAACTTTACTATAACGGGTTTTATCCGGTAAAATTACTAGATTAGGCCCCGATTTACATTTTTTCAGACAACCTGTTTTTTCAATAGTGACTTGCTCTTCAAGTCCCCGTTGTACTAATTCTTGTTGTAATACTTTACAAACCGCATCTCCTCCTCGTTTTCGACAATCAGATTTTTGACAAATTAAGATTTTTGCAGTGGGAACACTACATTTTTTATCAGTATCAGAATAACTGTATTGAACAGGCTTATATAAAGATAATGTTAGAGTTGATATCGGTGGGGAAATAGAAATAACTCGATCAGCTTTTAATTTAATCTTTCCTGTTTTCAAATCTTGTTTTTTCTGACCTGTAACTTTGACTTCATAACCGGGAGCTAAAGCTGAAATTCCAATCAAAACAGCTTCTTTAGACACTTTAATTAAAAATAATCCTAAAGGTGTCAATAAGCTGATGAATTTAGGTTTTCCTTTTTTGATCCAAACATTTTGGATGGTTCCTTCCAAGTTAAATTCCGGATCATTTTTATGGGATTTAAACATGAATTTATAGAAAAAATAAGGTGAACAAAAATTTCAAAATATTCTTAAGAGGGAACAGGGAACAGGGAATTGGGAACAGGGAATTGGGAATTGGGAAAGGCTTTGCTGGATTTAGAAATGTCAAACACCTTTTCCAACCCGTTGATCAATCATGCTGGGGTTGGGATGGGGTGAATTCAGAGAGGTTTTAGTCAAATGAAATCTATTTTCAGTAATAAACTGAAGACAGCCTCAAGATTAAGCCATGTTTGCTCTCCAGAACCGGGTAGTGATCAGCATAACTCAAATGCAAACTATTCTCAATAGGGAAGGTTGATTTTTAATTGAAATGAGCCCAAATACCTATAAAAATAAAATTGTAAAAATTTCTGTTATTTATAATACAGTTTTGGAAAAATATGTAAAAATTTTAGATAGAGAAAGATTAAACAGGACTTCGGAGAATCTAACCATGACGATGCAAGACAAAGCACGGGAACTCTTGGCTCAAGACCGCCAACACCAAGAACACTTACAGGAAACCATGCGAAACCGTGTGGTAGAAGAAGAACAGGCTATTGAACAAACTCAAGAACAAGCACGGGAATTATTGGTTCAAGAACGTCTGCATGATGACCATCTTCATGAAGCGATGTTAACCCGTGCCAGCCAATCCTAGTGACAAAATACAATGAAGAATCTCCCGCCAAGCTGAAACTATGGCGGGAGATGGGAGAGGGTTAATTATTTGTGTTTGTCAGTTCTAAAATATCGGTTCATAATCTTGAGTTTATAGGTTAGAATTAAACGACGAATTTTTGCGTAGTGCTATAACGGCTGAATGAACACTCAAAATTTAACCCAAGTTCCTGAATTAGGATTAGTTTGTATTACGGCTTCTCAAGAAGTAAGATTTCGAGCGTTAACACGAAAACGATTATTACAATTAACGATTTCAGAACAAGAAAAAACCCTGAGAACGCTGTATACAGAAAATCTCAAACGTTTAAATCAGGCGGTTGAGTTTTGTGTACGGGAAAAGATCTATTTATATCGATTAAGTTCGGCTTTATTTCCCTTCGCCGATGAACCTATTGGAATGACAATTTTACTAGAATTAGCTCAACAATTGGAGTTAGTTGGAAAACAGGCACACTCGTTGGGAATTCGTTTGGTTTTACATCCTGATCAGTTTGTTGTTTTAAGTTCAGATCGTCCAGAAGTGATTGAAAATAGTATTAAAATCTTGAAAACCCAGGCTCAAATTTTAGATTTATTAGGATTACCGCGATCGCCTTGGTCGCTGATGAATATTCATGGTGGAAAAGGCGATCGCAGTGAACGATTAATTCAAGTCATTCGAGATTTACCCGATGAAATTCGACTGCGTTTAACCTTAGAAAATGATGAATATGCCTATAGTTCTGAAGAGATTTTAGAAGTGTGCCACGCTGCTCAAATTCCAATGGTATTTGATGCTCATCATCATGTGATTCATGAACAGTTGGAAAGTTATGATCATCCCAGTGTTGCTTTCATTTTAGCAGAATCTCAAAAAACTTGGACAATTCCTGAATGGCAATTGGTTCATATTTCTAATGGAGATAAATCTTTTGCTGATCCCAAACATAGCGATTATATTAGTTTAATGCCAGATTGTTATAAAACCGTTCCTTGGATTGAAGTAGAAGCCAAACAAAAAGAATTAGCGATCGCTCAACTTCGTAAAAATTGGCTTGATTTAATATAGCGATAAATAGAAAAGATTAAACTCTTACCCAATTTTAATTAAGATTTAGGTTTTTTAAAACTTCAAACAGAATCTAAGAATTTATATAAGTTGTTTAAGTTCTCCCTAAAGACTGATGACTTCCCTTATATTTCATTTTAAAATGATACCTCAGAATACATTTATTCTATTAAAATAACTTAAACTATTTGCGAATTTAAGAAAATGCCACACAATCAACTTTCTAACGATCCCTTATGGTTTAAAGATGCCATTATTTATGAAGTTCCGGTTCGAGCATTTGCTGATAGTAACGGGGATGGAATTGGAGACTTTATTGGATTAACGGAAAAATTAGATTATTTACACGATTTAGGCGTAACCGCTTTATGGATTCTTCCCTTTTTTCCCTCGCCATTACGAGATGATGGCTATGATATTGCTGACTATATGAATATTAACCCGATTTACGGGAATTTAGAAGATTTTAAAAGCTTTTTAGATGCTGCCCATGAACGAGGAATTCGAGTCATTATTGAATTAGTGATTAATCATACCTCCGATCAACATCCTTGGTTTCAAAGAGCCAGAAGATCACCCAAAGGCAGTAAAGAACGGGATTTTTATGTGTGGAGTGATACCCCCGATCAATATCCTGAAGTCCGAATTATTTTTAAAGATTTTGAAACGTCTAATTGGGCTTGGGATAGCGTAGCAAAGGCTTATTATTGGCATCGGTTTTATTCCCATCAACCGGATTTGAATTATGATAATCCTGAAGTGATTAAAGCCGTTTTAGGGGTTTTAGATTTTTGGATGGGAATGGGAGTGGATGGAGTGCGACTCGATGCCATTCCTTATATTTTTGAACGGGAAGGAACAAACTGTGAAAATTTACCGGAAACTCATCATTTTTTGAAACAATTACGTTCTTATTTAGATACTAACTATTCTAACCGAATTTTATTAGCTGAAGCCAATCAATGGCCAGAGGATGCGGCGGCTTATTATGGTGAAGGCAATGAATGTCACTTAAATTTTCATTTCCCGTTAATGCCTCGATTATTTATGGCATTACGGATGGAAGATTGTTTCCCCATTATTGATATTTTACATCAAACTCCTGCGATTCCCGATAACTGTCAATGGGCATTATTTCTTAGGAATCATGATGAATTAACCTTGGAAATGGTGACAGATGAAGATCGGGATTATATGTATAAAGTTTATGCTCAAGATCCGCAATCAAGAATTAATTTAGGAATTCGCCGTCGCCTAGCTCCCTTACTCGAAAATGATCGCCGCCAAATTGAATTAATGAATAGTTTATTACTCTCCTTACCCGGAACTCCTGTATTATATTATGGGGATGAAATAGGCATGGGAGATAATATTTATATTGGCGATCGCAACGGTGTTAGAACCCCGATGCAATGGAGCCCAGATCGCAACGCTGGATTTAGTCGAGCCAATCCTCAAAAACTTTATTTACCCTTAATTTTTGAATCTGAATATAATTATGAAGCCCTTAATGTAGAATCTCAAAGTAGTAATCCTAATTCCTTATTATCTTGGATAAAACGGTTACTCGCCATGCGAAAACGGTTTCAAGCTTTTGGACGGGGTACCTTTGAATTATTGCATTCTGAAAATCGTAAAGTCTTAGTATTTACTCGGACTTACCAAGGAAAACATCTGTTAATTGTTGCTAATTTATCTCGATTTGTTCAATCCGTGAACTTGGATTTATCTGCTTTTAAAGGAATGGCTCCCGTTGAAATTTTTGGACGGACAGAATTTCCTAAAATTACAGATTCTTCCTATTTTATGAGTTTATCGCCCTATGGATTTTACTGGTTTATGCTTCAGTTTGATCCAAAAATTGCGTTGATTCCCAAACGCCAAGCTCAATTACCGATTTTTGTAGTTCAGAATAATTGGCAAGAAATTTTAACCCAACCCACCTTAAGAACTCGATTAGAATCAATTTTACCCGAATATCTTTATCGCCGTGATTGGTTTATGGGGAAATCCCGAATTTTACAATCTGTTAAAATTATAGAAGCGATTCCCATTCCCTATCAACATAGCCAAGCTATTATTATTTTATTACAAGTTGAATATACAGAAGGCTTTCCTGAAACCTATGTATTACCATTGGCTTATGTCAGTGACAATTTAGCAGAACCTTTTAAATTAGAAAAACCACAATTCATTTTAGCAACCGTAGAACAAGATGCAGAAAAGGGAATTTTATTAGAAGTCGGTCAAGACATTGACTTCTTGCGTTTACCCTTAGAAATGATTATGAATTCAGACCGTTATTCCGGTCAATTTGGGAATTTAGTTGCAACAACAACAGAAACATTAAAATACCAAGATTTACAACAACGATTAGATCCCCATGTGTTAAAAGGAGAGTTTGATAATTCCTTTGTTGTCTATGGAGATCGGTTTTTATTTAAACTCTTCCGTCGCGTTGAAGATGGTATTAATCCAGAATTAGAAGTTCGCCACTTTTTAGAACAAAAACAACATTTAGAATATACAACTCCTTTAATCGGTGGATTAGAATATCGTCGTCACCGAGGAGAATCGATTACATTAGGGGTTTTACAAGCTTATATTCCCGATGCCATTAATGCTTGGAATTATACCTTAGATACCTTAAGAGATTACTTTGATCGGGTCATTTTGCAACCCAGCCACGACCTAGAAACTCTATCTTCAACCCGTTCTTTCTTCGACCTTTATCAAAAACCGATTCCTGAAAAAATTTTATTTTTGATAGGTTCCTATCTAACCCAAGCCGAACTGTTAGGAAAACGTACCGCCGAATTCCATATTATTCTAGCAAGTGATCCCGATAATCCTAATTTTGCCCCAGAACCTTTTTCTACCTTTTACCAACGCTCGATTTATCAATATTCTCGGAATTTAACCGGGCAAGTTTTACTTAAACTCAAAAAGCAATTAGAAACTTTACCGAGGGAACTTAAACCGCTCATTCAACATATTTTAAGCGATCAAAATTACATTTTAGGACGCTTCCAAAGCTTATTAAATTTAAAAATCACTGCCCTGAGAACTCGATGTCATGGAAACTATTCCTTAGCGGATGTTTTGTATACGGGGAAAGATTTTATTATCATTGATTTTGAAGGAGAATCCTATCGTTCCTTAAGTGAACGACGCATGAAACGTTCCCCTCTGCGAGATGTCGCTGGAATGTTACAATCCTTTGATTTTGCTACTCGTTTTGCCTTACGAGAAGAAGTTCAAAATGGCATGATTCGCCCAGAAAATTTACCCATAATGGAACAATGGAGTCAATTATGGTCAAATTGGGTGAGTGCGGTTTTCCTCAATCATTATTTAGAAACAGCATCCCAAGATAGTTTTTTACCCCAAGGAAGACAAGAACTAACGGTTTTATTAGATTGCTATTTGTTAGAAAAAGCCATTCAGCAATTAGGCTATCATTTAGATTATCGCCCCGAATTATTAGATCTGTCTCTCAAACGATTAGTCTCAGTTGTTCGTTAGTTTTTATCTCAATCTAACTCACCCCAAACTTTGTTAGAGCAAGGAGCGAATCCGATTGCTACAACTGATACTTTAAGGAAATTGAACCCATGACCGTTGATGAAGCACTTGTGATCGTTATTGTTAGTTATAGCCAATTTTGGGGATAGGTTCGACCTGGAACTAAATTATTATAAATAACGGTACAGAAAACCATCAAAATCGACCCTAACAAAATGGGAGTCCAGATAAAATCCCAGGACGCAACAGATTTTTTTAAGATAAAAATTTGTGAAAATAAACCTCGCATCCGTTCAGGGACACGAGGTTTATTTTTATTGATTGAATTTGGTGGCGGGGAGCGGATTTGAACCACTGACCTTCGGGTTATGAGCCCGACGAGCTACCAGGCTGCTCTACCCCGCGTCGCTTGTTCCTTTCCTAGTATAACCATAACCTTCTGGATTTGACAACCCCTTTTTTAAAATATTTTTTTGGCAGGGGAGGCAGGGGAGGCAGGGGAGGCACGGGGAGCAGGGGAGGCACGGGGAGCAGTGGGGATGGTTTGTGATCGCTTACAGAAAGGCTAATTCCCCCATGACGTCTAAGCGTTTGAAGTCGCTGAGGGTGAGGAATTTTTCACCGAGGGTTTCGGCGATGGTGGGGGTAATCCATCCCATTTGTTTTAATAGATGAATTGCGGTGGCGTATTTAGCACGTCTTGAGCCATCCATGACTTTAATTGCTAATCCCATGCCTTCGCCAATGCGTCCGATACATTGTACGCCTTCGGCTCCCGATTTACTGACGAGTTCTCCTTCGGTTAAGCGCATTAATTCTGTGTCAAAATGTCCTTCTCCTGCGACCATTTCGGGATGATGGGTCATGGCGCGAACAATTCTTTCTCGATCTAAATTATCCCCAGATGTCAATTGACCATAGAGAATTGCCATTTGGCCTAATTCCAGATAATAGGTTGGTGCGCCGCAGTCATCCCTCGCACCGAGAAATTCATCGGCGGGTAATCCTAATAATTCTCCGACTTTACCAATAATCAGTTGTTGTACGGGATGTTTCCGTTGCAAATAGCTTTCTAATGGCCAATGACATTGTTGACAAACCGCTAACATTCCGGCGTGTTTCCCAGAACAACCATGTTGCAGACGGCTATTTTTGCCTTCAGGAATGGGACACTGGAGTTGTACCGGGTCAACATCCGCTCGCCAGAGAATATTAAACGCTTGTCGCGCTTGTTCGATGGTTCCTTGGTGAGAACTGCAAATAATTGCTAAATCAATATCGGTTAAATCGTATCGTTCTAGTGTCCCTGTGGTGATTACCGCTAAGGCTTGAAAGGGTTTTAAAGCAGAACGGATAAAAGTTGCCGTGTCGGAATTTCCCGCAACGGATAACACTCGTCCGCGATGATCACAGACGGTGGCTTGCACCCGATGGGTAGACTCAACCAGTCCTTCCCGCAGGAGTCTAACTTCCAGTTCTTTTGCTTGTGTTCGTTTTCCCCGTGTCATATTTAAAATTGGATTAGGTGAGGTGAGTCTTTACAACAAGATCCAGATCAGTCCTCCTCCCGCCAATAATCCGGCTAAACCGTAATAAGTTTTTCTTAATCGAGTCAGAATGGGTTGTACTTGGTGGGTGAGAATCAGTTGATCTTGCAGTAAAAATTCAGGAGTTTTTAGCCAGGTTTGGCCGTCGTACCATCCTGATTCTTCATAAAAAATTCTAGGATTTAATAGACGGGATCTAATATAGTACCAACCTAAAGATAACCGAATTACGACTAAGGTTAAAATTAAACTGGCTCCTGCGGCAGCACTGAGAATTAATTGGCCAGGATATTTGCTAGGGGTAAAACTAGCAGCGGCTACAGGACAAAAAATCACCCAGCTAATCAACCACACCCACATTAATTTTCTCAAATACTGGGGCCAGTTGAGCGTGACCCAGCTAAAAAACCAAGATGCTTTGAGTTCTTGATATTCATTGACAGGACGTTGTTCCGGGGGAACTGGACAGACGGACACGGTAACCTCTCTCATATCAAACGTTGAGATTTTTTAAGATGGGCTAATGATTTGATTTATCCAAATATGATAACGAATGGAATCCGGTTCACTCGTGATCCGGTGGCTAGGAATTTTGACCGACACTTGCGATTAAATCTTAAAATATTATAAAAAATAAAGACAATCTAAATTTTTATGCTACCTTCTAGCCATCTCCTAAACAAAATCATGGGTAAGAACGCAAATGATTGACTTGATCTCCTAATTTGGGCGGAATCAAAACTTAACTGTAGAATTCTTTGGGTTTCGGGGCATTATATTTGCCCTTTATTTGTTGGAGAGGTAGAGCAAAGGGAGCAGGGGGAGCAGGGGGGAATAGGGAGAAGGGGAGAAGGGGGGAAGAGGGGAAGAGGGGGAGGTTGGT
>NZ_JBJUDF010000222.1:0-14182 GCF_046067725.1 Planktothrix sp. | reverse complement strand
TATTTTTGGGGCCAAACCCTCAGCCAAGCTGGACAACTTCCCGAAAATTTAATTATTTCAACGGTGATGGCCAATTTGGGCTTTGAACGAGCTTGGCAACAGTTCGGGGGCCAACTAATGCGGACTCCCGTCGGCGACCAGCACGTTCACGCTGAAATGAAACGTACTGGGGCGATGTTAGGCGGCGAACAGTCAGGACATATTCTCTGTCACCATTACGGAGTCAGTGGCGATGGCTTACTCACAGCTTTACATTTAGCAACATTAGTTAAACGTTCGGGTAAGTCTTTAGCAGAATTAGTAGATAATAGTTTCCAAACCTATCCTCAATTATTAAAAAATATCCGGGTTGAGGATGTTTATCAACGACGTCATTGGCAAGAGTGTGAACCTGTGATCAAAGCCATTGAAACCGCAGAATCAGCGATGGGAAATCAAGGCAGAATTTTAGTTCGCGCATCAGGAACCGAACCTTTAATTCGAGTTATGGTCGAAGCTTCCAACGCTGATTTAGCCAATTATTGGGCAGAACAATTAGTCGCAGTTGTTCAGCAATATTTAGTTATTTAACGGTTAATAACAGAAGTCAAAAATTTTAAAAAAGCCCGGTTTTTCCGGGTTTTTTGATTCAGTTCTACTAAACCAGAGGGAACAGCAGGACAACATTTCACCGTCTAGGTTTCATAATCAGTCTAGGTCTTAACCGTTTAGGTGACTAATTAAAGCCACCCGGATTGAGCGCCATATTGTGGCTTGTTATGATAGCAGCAGTGGAGGTTTTTTTCGCCCCCATCGAGATAACACCACCAAAGGAACCGCCCATCGAAAGTTTGCTGTATCCCTGAATTTGAATACAGGAGAGTATGAGGGAGGACTGCTGCGATTTCCAGAGTTTGGTCGTCAAACCTACAATGCGCCAGCAGGAGGAGCCGTTGTGTTTTCATGTTCGCTTTTACATGAAGCAACTCCAGTTACTCAGGGTATTCGGTATGCTTACTTACCGTTTTTATATGATGATGAATCGGCTCAAATTCGGGAAATGAATCTACAATATATTCGTTAAAAACAGGGAACAGGAAACAGTAAATAAGAGTTAAAAAAGCCACTCATCTGTCTCCTTGTATCCCTAAATACTGCCATAAGATTAAACCCCAAAAACTCATCAAAAACTCTCCGATTTTTCGGCTTATTTTTTCTTATTTATATGCCTATAAAAACAAAAAAAAAGCGAAATAAAGTTAAAAAAAAATCTCAACCCAAAAAACCAACCTTAAGCAAAAAAGAAATTAAACTTCGCCAAAAGCAACGAGCAAAAGCGATTCAAAAAGTTATTTCTTCATCGTCAGGAATTATCACGACCGCCGCTATTGTTGGGGTCTTGTTATTTGTGGTTGCTGGCCCCAAATTAGCAATCGCCGGAGGTGGCGGAATTCTAGTTGTCGCCCTATCCTATCTTTACCCAAATTTTGCTCTCTGGGGATTTTTAATTTATTTACCTTTTAATGGCACAGTAACTTACTGGATCGGTGGTGGTAGCCCAATTTTTCAACTTGCTAAAGATGGCTTTTATTTTCCAGCCTTATTTGCCAAATATAACGAATGGAAACGAAAAGGAATGCCCATCATTATTCCAAAGGGTATTAAGCAACCTTTGATGGTACTTCTTGCCATCTGTGGGTTAACGTTGCTATTAGTAAATGGGATACAACAACTGAAACCAGAAGGGGGAGATAAACCGATTTTATTAGGATTAATGGGACTAAAATCATTTATTGGATACCTCCCCTTAATGACCTGTTCTTACTATCAAATTAAAGGCAAAAAAGAACTCTTATTTTTAACTCGTTTAACCTTGGTTTTAGCCATCATTTGTTGTGTTTTAGGAGTCATCCAATATCAAATGCTGGCTAGTGGTCGTTGCAAAGGAACCGATCACCTAACTGGGGATGATTTATTTAAAGCAACCATTGATGCTAAATGTTTTGTCGGCGGATCTTTAGTGTTTAGTCCCTCCCAAAACATGATTCGTTTACCCGGAACCTTTGTTGCACCTTGGCAATGGGCTTGGTTCTTAATTGCTAATGCTTTCTTCACCTTTGCCAGTGCCTTTAGTGATCCCTCCCCCCTGTGGCGAATGGTGGGTTTAGGCGGAATGGCAATGGTATTTGTAAATGCTGTGATTTCAGGTCAACGAATTGCCTTAGCATTAGTTCCTGTTGTCACGATTATTCTATTAGTTTTAACCGGACAAGTTGCTAACTTAAAACGATTTCTTCCCATCCTTGCTGGACTCGGTTTAGTGTTAGGAATTGCAGCCGCAGCCAGCCCCGAATTTTTGCAAGAACGAGTTGATAGTTTTGTCAGTCGTTGGAATGCGTCCCCTCCCACAGATTTCATCTCAGAACAATTTGGTCATAGTAGCGGAGGCCAACAAGGAATTTTAGGAAAAGGAATGGGACGTGCTACTAATTCAGCCCGAATCTTTGGTAAAACTCAGTTAATTGAAACCTACTATCCTAAACTGATTTTTGAAATTGGGCCAATTGGAGTGGCGGGTTTTCTCTATTTAGTAACAACCATGACTCTTATTGGGTTTAAATCCTATCGTTCTGTTAAAGATAAAAATTTACGAAGTTTTGGAGCTTGTTTTTGGGTTTTTGTGTTAATCATTAGTTACAATACCTATTATTACCCTCTGGATGTTGATCCAGTCACGGTTTATTATTGGTATTTTGCGGGTGTTCTCTTTAAATTACCCGAAATTGATCGGGAAGAGCGGAAAAAACTGATTGAAGCAGGTGAACTCGATCCAGATTCCTAAATGAAGATCTGAATCATTCCGTTGGTGCATTGAGAGTAATTTTTTAGAAAAACTATCCCATCAATGGTTAAACAATTTAAGGATAAAAACTCATGAACTTACCTTTAATTTCTGTTATTATTCCTACCTACAACCGAGAACAAGTCTTACGAGATACTTTAGCAGAAGTTCTCAAACAAACCTATCCTTATTTTGAAGTTTTAGTCGTAGATCAAACCTCAACCCATGAACCCGAAACCCAAACTTATTTAGAACAGTTAGCCGGAACAAAAAAAATTAAATGGTATCGTTTAGATTGGGCAAGTTTACCCGGTGCTAGAAATTATGCTGTGCGACGATCTCAAGGCGATATTCTGTTATTTATTGATGATGATGTTCAACTTCCTGACGGATTTTTAATGGCTCATGCTCGGAATTATATCCTAGGAGAAACCTCTGCACCCGAAAAGATTGGGGCTGTCGCAGGACGAGTTTTTGATCGGATGAAATTAAGTGATTCGGGTGGAGAATTAACGATTGAAAATTTACCTCCAGAAGCTTATGATCCCGGCATTGCTTGGTATCATATTGATTTAGTTCATACTATTAAACCTCAACAAGTGATTTCCGCTAGAGGATGTAATATGTCTTTCCGCCGAGAAATCTTTGATCAATTTGAGTTAACCTTTGATGAACGATTTAAAGGCAGTGCAGTCCGCGAAGAATCAGATTTTTGTTTAAGATTAAGAAAAACAGGGTATCTGATTTGGTATGACCCAGAAGCTTATTTAATTCATTTAGGAGAAGAAGCCGGAGGCTGTCATGATATTAGTACCCGTTCTCTCCAATATCAAGTGACCTTTTATCATAATCACTTTTTTATGGGGTTAAAAAATTTAACTCCGGGTCAATGTTTCCGGTTTTTTGCTAAACTATTTGATTGTCATGTTTTGGGACACCCTCCTTGCAATAAAAGTGGCTCTCCTTTAAAAATTATTAGTCGCTTTTTCTTTTATAAATTAGGCTTAATTAAAGCGTTAGGAACCTGGATCACGTCCCTTTGGGATCAAGGACAAATTTACACCCAACAAGACCGTTAATAATCTGACTCTGGGTTACTGCACGTTAGGAGGTGAAACCCAACAACCCTTCAGGGTGCGTGTTAAAAATAAAACAGTTAATCAGGAGAAAATTCATGAAAGTTTTAGTGACCAGCCATACTTATATTATTGACTTAAATCGAGAAAAATTTAGAGCTTTAGTTCGTTTACAACCCAATATTGAAGTTACCATTGTTGTCCCTAAACGTTGGCGACCCGGAGGAGTTCAAAACAAAATTATAGAGTGTCAATATTTAGATGAAGGGAATTTTAAGGTTGTTCCTCTCTCTAATTTTAGCGAAAATAACCAAGGTTTACTCACCTTTGGTTTAGATTTAGTCTCCCTGTTGAAAACTTTTAAACCAGATATTATTCAAGTTGAACAAGGTTCTAAAGCTTTAACTTATACTCAATTGATTACCTTAAATAACCTTCTGGGTTTAAAAGCCAAAAACGTCTTTTTTACTTGGTGGAATTTACCCTATGAATTGAAATTTCCGGTTTCTCTCCTAGAATCTTATAATCTTAAATATACTGACGGAATTATCGTCGGAAATCAAGATGGTAAAGATATTTTACGTCAAAAAGGATACAATAAGCCGATAGAAATAATGCCACAGTTAGGCATTGATGAACGTTTATTTAAACCTGAACCACAACCGGAATTAAAAGCCGAATTAGGAATTAAACCGGATGAATTTGTGGTCGGTTTTGTCGGACGTTTTGTGGAAGAAAAAGGATTAATGACCTTAGCAAAAGCCTTAGCTGGGTTAAAAGATTATCCTTGGAAATGGGTTTTATTAGGTCGAGGGGAATTGCGATCGCAACTTTTAGAAATCGCTGAAAATTTTGGCTTTAAAGATCGATTAATTTTAATTGAAAGTGTCCCTCATGATCAGGTACAACGCTATATTAATCTGATGGATACTTTGGTTTTACCCTCGGAAACTACCTATAAATTTAAAACCTTAACGGCGGTAGGGTGGAAAGAACAATTTGGTCATGTTTTAATCGAAGCAATGGGGTGTCAAGTTCCTGTTATTGGTTCCGACTCAGGGGAAATTCCCCATGTTATTTCCGATACTGGATTGATTTTTCCAGAAGGAAATCAACAAGCTTTACAAGATGCTCTCTATCAGTTAATGACCCAGCCAGAATTAACTAAACAGTTAGGAGAAAAAGGCTATCAACGAGCAATGACTCACTATACTAATCAAGCACTCGCTCAAGAATTATTAGCTTTTTATCAACAATTATTAGCCGCTTAAATTATACTATCACTACCAGTGGAACAGGCAAGATGCCTGTTATTTTTATTAACATTATTTTATTAATATTATTTTGATTGACGGGAAGGATGCCCGTTCCACTGTAAAATAGTTATTCATATTCACCCCTATAATAGTAAATTTGAGTGTGGCTACATCCAATCGAAAACCAATTCTCCTAGATTTTGAAAAACCTTTAGTCGAACTAGAAAGCCGTATTGACCAAATTCGTCAATTGGCGAGTGAAAATGGTGTAGATGTGTCCGAAGAAATTCGACAACTCGAAACCCGTGCTAACCAACTGCGACAAGAAATTTTCAGTAGCTTATCTCCCCTACAACGGCTACAACTGGCTCGCCATCCCCGACGACCGAGTACCCTAGATTATATTCAAACCATAACCGATGAATGGATGGAACTGCATGGCGATCGCCGAGGCTATGATGATCCAGCCTTAGTGGGAGGAGTAGCCCGTTTAGGGGGACAACCTGTGATGATTCTAGGTCATCAAAAAGGGCGAGATACCAAAGATAATGTTGCCCGTAATTTCGGCATGGCAGCCCCTGGAGGCTATCGTAAAGCCATGCGGTTAATGGAACACGCCAACCGTTTTGGAATGCCTATTCTGACCTTTATTGATACTCCTGGGGCTTGGGCTGGGGTAGACGCCGAAAAACTGGGTCAAGGGGAGGCCATTGCCTATAACCTCCGAGAGATGTTTGATTTAGAGGTTCCGATTATTTGTACGGTTATTGGTGAAGGCGGTTCCGGTGGGGCTTTAGGAATTGGGGTTGGGGAAAAACTCCTGATGTTAGAACATTCTGTCTATACCGTCGCGACCCCAGAAGCCTGTGCTGCGATTTTGTGGAAAGATGCAGGTCAAGCTCCCCAAGCCGCCCAAGCCCTGAAAATTACCTCCCAAGATCTCAAACAATTAGGCATTATTGATGAAGTTGTACCCGAACCCGATGGGGGAGCGCATAGTAACCCCTTGAAAGCGGCAGAACTGCTCAAAAATGCTTTGTTGAAATCCTTAGCTGAACTCCTAGCCTTAACGCCCCAGCAACGTCAAGAAATGCGCTATCAGAAGTTTAGAAATATTGGCGTTTTTGCAGAAGCTCAGGTTTAAATCTACGACAATACCAGGGAGAAAAAGGAACCAGTTAGAGAATCCGAACGGTTAAAATATGAGTAACAAAATTCCTTGAGACGTTAAAATTAGTGGTTCATTCTTTGCCCTGGTATTGAGTATTCTTCTTCTAGGTTTGGATAGGATTGTTCGTCTCAATCAACAGATTGAAACCTTCTGGGCCACAGTTAACCGAACTCGATCAGCTACAACACCCTAGAACAGATTGTGACACCTATCAATATAATTAATGAAGGGACTCAAAAAAGTGTATTCGGCATTTGGGAAACCCCTGGCAGTGTCCAGCAACTCAACCCAGTCACCATGAATCTTCAGAACCTGGCGGGAGAACAAAGTTGACATTTAAAAAAATGTAAAATTCACAATTCCTTTGATGATATAATGACAGAGGTAACAAATCTTTACACATTTCTCAGATTTAGTAATTGACAGATTTGTGACATCTGTTGAACTCCCATTGGAGACGACTTAGAACCTACATGACTTCTCCCATTCACAAAAGAGCCTTGATCACAGGAGCCAGTAGCGGTATTGGTCGGGCAACAGCCCTAGCCTTTGCGGCATCTGGGATTGACATTGCATTAGTCAGTCGCCATGAACAGCGCTTAGAAGCGGTAGCCCAAGCAGCCCGAACTTTTGGGGTGGAAGCCACAGCCTTTCCCCTGGACTTATCAAAAGTTGAACAAGTTCATAGCCAAATTGATAGTATTGTGGCTGCTTTTGGCCCGATTGACATCTTGGTCAATAACGCAGGTATGGGATACACCGGAGATTTAATCAACACCTCCCTAGCAGACTGGCAACGGGTGATTGATTTGAACCTCACCAGTGTTTTCCAGTGTGTCAAAGGAGTTTTACCAGGAATGCGGGATCAAAAAAGCGGAACGATCATTAATGTTGTCTCCATTGCTGGTGTACAAGCTTTTCCCAACTGGGGCGCCTACTGCGTCAGTAAATTTGGTTTGATGGCTTTATCGAAAACCTTGGCTTTGGAAGAGCGATCAAATGGTATTCGGGTAACAGCTTTATGTCCAGGTTCTGTGAATACTCCCATCTGGGATAGCGAAACTGTTCAAGCAGATTTTGATCGTACAGCCATGCTAACACCGGAGATTGTCGCCGAGTCCATTCTCCATGTTGCCTTATTGCCGAGCACTGCCGTCATTGAAGAATTAACCTTAATGCCGAGCGTCGGCACGTTTTGAATCGTTTTCTATGCCGATTCTAAAACCGTTCACTTTTGTTGTTTCTAAACATAGCTCAAAATACACCATGACTATCTCACCAAGCACCAATGGCGTCAAAACGTTAGAAACCCTCAATCAGGGGGTTAACAATGAAGACACCAGTGGCTTTCCCATTCGACCTGATCGGACTTTATCTTATAGTCAAAATACTCACTCTCAACTCCGCACCGAAGTTAGTGATGAACAAATGATGGATGCCGTTCGCACCATGCTCTTAGGTGTAGGTGAAGATCCTGAACGGGAAGGGTTGCTCAAAACACCAAAACGGGTAGCTGAAGCCATGCGGTTTTTAACCAGTGGTTACAATCAATCCCTCGAAGATCTCGTCAATGGCGCGATTTTTGATGAAGGCCATGAAGAAATGGTGCTGGTGCGCGACATCAACTTTTTCAGTATGTGCGAACACCATATGTTACCCTTTATGGGTCGGGCGCACGTTGCCTATATTCCCAATCAAAAAGTGATTGGGTTAAGCAAACTGGCTCGGATTGTGGAAATGTACAGCCGCCGTCTGCAAGTTCAAGAACGTCTAACTCGCCAAATTGCAGAAGCAATTAAAACTATTCTTGAACCTCAAGGAGTAGCCGTTGTCATGGAGGCAACCCATATGTGTATGGCGATGCGAGGGGTTCAAAAACCAGGATCTTGGACAGTGACAAGTGCAATGGTTGGGATCTTCCAAGAAGAGCAGAAAACCCGTGAAGAATTCCTGAATTTGATTCGCCACCAACCTGCATTTTTCTAGGTCATCAGGATGTTAGCGCTGAATTAAGAATTGACAATTGAGAATTAAGAAAAATTTAACTTATGCTAAAAAAAGCTCAGAGGGTGTAATTCTTAGTTCTTAATTCTAAATTCTTAGTTCAACGTTTAGTGAAAAAATTTATGATGATTCAACCCATCAAATTTGGAACCGATGGCTGGCGAGGCGTGATTGCTGCGGACTTCACTTTTGAACGAGTCGCTTTAGTTGCTCCTTTGGCGGCTCGAATTCTCGATCAAACCTATGGAGAAAGTACCGGAAGCCGAACGGTGATTGTCGGTTATGATCGGCGCTTTTTAGCTGAAGAATTTGCCCGATGTGCCGCTGAAGCGATCCAATCGGCCGGATTTGATGTCAAACTGAGTGAAACTTTTGCTCCAACTCCAGCTTTTTCCTTGATTGCTCATCAACAACAAGCGTTAGGTGCGATCGTCTTAACCGCTAGTCATAACCCGGGTAAGTATTTAGGGTTAAAAGTTAAAGGTGCTTTTGGTGGGTCTGTGGGGCCAGAAATTACCCAACAAATTGAAGCGTTATTACCCGATCCTCCTGTTGTGGAGGCTACACCTGGCACTTTAGAACATTTTAATCCTTGGCCGAGTTATTGTGAAACCTTGCGTTCTAAAGTGGATATTACTGCCATTCAAGATGCTTTGAATCAAGGAAAAATCACGGTTTTTGCAGATGTGATGCACGGGGCGGCTTCAGGCGGATTAACTCAATTATTGGGAGATCAAGTTCACGAACTTAATAGCAATCGTGATCCTTATTTTGGGGGAGGTGCACCGGAACCTTTACCTCGTTATATTCCTGATCTATTAGAACAATTAGTGGCTTTTCGAGATTCCGGTGGGGGTTTAGCAATTGGGTTTGTTTTTGATGGGGATAGCGATCGCATTGCCGCCGTTGATCAAAATGGTAATTTCCTGAGTTCTCAAATTTTAATTCCGGTCTTAATTGAACATTTATCAACTCGTCGAGGATTGAGGGGAGAAATTGTTAAAACCGTCAGTGGTTCTGATTTAATTCCTCGCATTGCCCAATTATTTAATTTATCGTTGTATGAAACTCCGATTGGTTATAAATATATTGCGGATCGAATGTTAACCACTGAAGTTTTAGTTGGGGGTGAAGAATCTGGGGGGGTTGGGTATGGAACCCATATTCCTGAACGAGATGCGTTGTTATCGGCGTTGTATGTTTTAGAAGCGATGGTACAGTCGGGGGAAGATCCGACCCAAAGTTATCAACGGTTACAACAACAAACGGGTTTTGATTCTGCTTATGATCGGATTGATTTACCTTTAGCGAGTATGGAAGTGCGATCGCGCTTGGTGGAACAGTTGGACACTCAACCGCTACAGGAAATTGCAGGACAAACGGTGGTTGATTGTTTGATGGTTGATGGTTACAAATACCGCCTCGCCGATGGTCGTTGGTTATTAATTCGCTTTAGTGGGACAGAGCCAGTATTACGTCTTTATTGTGAAGCGCCAACTTTGGATCAAGTTCAGGAAACTCTCAACTGGGCTTCATCTTGGGCGAATCAATTCTAAGAGTGATTAGTTATCAGTTATCAGTTTTTGAATAATTACGAATTAATGACAATTACTAATAATAGTTAATATAATCATGAAAAAATTAATTGTGGCAACTGGAAATCCAGGTAAATTAAAGGAAATGCAAGCTTATTTGGAAAGTTTAGAGATTGAATTACAGCTTAAACCGAAAGATTTAGAAATAGAAGAAACCGGAAAAACTTTTGTTGAAAATGCTGGATTAAAGGCTTCACAAGTAGCGTTAGCAACGGGAGAATGGGCGATCGCCGATGATTCTGGATTAGCTGTTGATGCCTTAAAGGGTGCACCAGGGCTATATTCTGCCCGTTATGCAGCCACAGAAGCGGACTGTATTGTGCGACTGCTCAAGGAACTGGGGGATACTCCCAACCGAAACGCCCAATTTATCTGTGCTGTGGTGGTGGCACGTCCCGATGGTTCCATTGCAATCCAATATGAAGGGATTTGTCAAGGAACGATTACTCATCAACCGGTGGGAACCAGGGGGTTTGGTTATGATCCGATTTTTTATGTCCCTGAATTTCAAATGACCTTTGCCCAAATGCCTGCGGAATTAAAACACGAAATTTCCCATCGCGGTCGAGCATTTCAGGGAGTTTTACCGCAACTGCAAGCATTAGGGAACAAATCATGAAACAAGAAAGTTATATAGCAGTCGCCAAGTCTACTAACTCCTGACTCCTGCTATATATCGTTTCCCGTTTTATGGATTTGAAAAGGATTAAATCGCTTCTAAGTCCTTTTCTCCAGTCCGAATGCGGATAATTTCTTCGACCGGAGAGATAAAGATCTTGCCATCACCAATTTCCCCTGTCCGAGCAGCGGTAATGACTTTATCCAAGACCATTTCCACTTGGCTATCTTCAACCACAATTTCGACTTTGAGTTTTTGCAAGAACTCAACGGTATACTCCGAACCCCGATAACGTTCCGTTTGACCCTTCTGACGTCCGAAACCTCTAACTTCAGAAACGGTCATCCCAACAATACCTGCATTGACTAGGGCGATTTTGACCTCATCAAGCTTAAAAGGCCGAATAATTGCTTCTATCTTTTTCAAGATCCTCACTCCTAAAGCTGAATGTTTCGTTTAGCCGTCACTTGGCATTTTATCTTTTGATATCACCGCCAAGAGACTGTTATTTGTAAAATATGCTACAATCTATCTCCAAAATGGAAGATGGGTCTGCTCCCCCTGACCCTGTGTGTGAATTTGATCTCAGTCAGATTCAAAAATGGGAAAAGGTGGGGACTAGCCCCGGAGCCAGAGAGATTTTACCATACTTTAGACAGTTGGCTTGACGCTTTAAAAATCGATATGCACATTCGCTAATTTTCAGCCGGGTAAAACGAGATGTGATTTCCTTCAAAACGCCAATAGACTGTCAATGTAAAATCTTGTTAAAAGTGGCAGTTTCTCAAGCTTGAGAGCTTAGTAGCTTTTAAAATAAAAACACTATTGTATGGGCAGGTTGATCAAAATCTTTTTTAGGATTGTTCGGCTGATTGAAAAACCTACCCCCTTGTCAACAAAAACACAGTTTGAGGAATTACTGTGCAACTAAAAACTAAAATAGCGGCAAAACGGGCAACGGGTGCTTATGCCTTGATGGATAGTTTGAAACGTCATGGCGTCAAGCATATTTTTGGTTATCCGGGTGGGGCGATTTTACCCATTTATGATGAACTTTATCGCTTTGAAGCCACCGGGGATTTACAACATATTCTCGTGCGTCATGAACAAGGTGCTGCCCATGCGGCGGACGGTTATGCACGGGCGACGGGTCGAGTCGGAGTCTGTTTTGGCACATCTGGCCCAGGAGCAACCAATTTAGTCACCGGAATTGCAACGGCCCACATGGACTCAATTCCGATGGTGATCATTACGGGACAGGTTCCTCGTCCCGCCATTGGCACCGATGCCTTCCAAGAAACAGATATCTATGGTATTACCCTTCCGATTGTCAAGCACTCCTATGTGGTGCGTGACCCTAAAGATATGGCTCGCATTGTCGCTGAGGCGTTTCATATTGCCAGTAGTGGACGTCCTGGCCCTGTGCTGATTGATATTCCTAAAGATGTTGGTTTAGAAGAATTTGATTATATTCCTGTTAATCCGGGGGAAATTAATTTACCTGGATATCGCCCTACGGTCAAAGGCAATACCCGTCAAATTAATCAAGCGATTAAATTAATTCGCCAAGCCGAACGACCGTTATTATATGTTGGCGGGGGTGCAATCTCTGCTGGAGCTCATGGGGAAATTCAAGAGTTAGCAGAATTGTTTAATTTGCCGGTGACAACAACTCTCATGGGTAAGGGTGCTTTTGATGAAAATCACCCCTTATCGGTGGGAATGTTAGGAATGCACGGCACAGCCTATGCTAATTTTGCCGTCACTGAATGCGATTTATTAATTGCGGTTGGTGCTCGTTTTGATGACCGAGTGACCGGGAAACTAGATGAATTTGCTTCCCGTGCCAAAGTCATCCATATTGATATTGATCCGGCGGAAGTTGGGAAAAACCGAGCTCCTGATGTTCCCATTGTTGGGGATGTTAGACAGGTGTTAGTGGATTTATTACGTCGATGTCATGAAACCGGAGGGGGAACGGAAATCACCCAAACGGCGGAATGGTTACAACGCATTCAACGCTGGCGCGAAGATTATCCGTTAATTGTGCCAACCTATGACGATTTCCTCTCTCCTCAAGAAGTAATCGATACTTTGGGGAAAATGGCCCCCCAAGCTTATTACACAACCGATGTGGGACAGCATCAAATGTGGGCTGCCCAATTTTTAAAGAATGGCCCCCGTCAGTGGATTTCTAGTGCTGGCTTAGGAACAATGGGTTATGGAATGCCTGCGGCGATGGGAGCCAAAATGGCTCTTCCTGATCAGGAAGTGATTTGTGTGGCTGGAGATGCCAGTATTCAGATGAATATTCAGGAGTTGGGAACCCTGGCTCAATATGGGATTCATGTTAAAACCGTGATTGTCAATAATGGTTGGCAAGGCATGGTGCGTCAGTGGCAAGAAACCTTTTATGGCGAGCGCTATTCTTCTTCGGATATGGAGCCGGGAATGCCTAATTTTGTGATGTTGGCTCAAGCCTACGGCGTGAAGGGAATTAAAGTGACTCGACGGGAGGAGTTAAAGGATGCGATTGCTGAAATGCTGGCGTTCAATGGCCCAGTATTGATGGATGTGCAGGTGAAACGGGATGAAAACTGTTATCCCATGGTTGCACCCGGTAAGAGCAATGCTCAAATGATTGGTTTACCCGAACGGACAAATTTAGAAACGATTGAGTTAGTGTATTGCAGCAATTGTGGTGCGAAAAATGTCGGCAGCAATAATTTCTGTCCTGAGTGTGGAACGAAGCTTTAATTAAGTTGATTTAGTGGATGAGCAACCCCGATATGGGGTTGTTTTTTTTATGGGTTGAAAGTGATGATTTTCTGAAGCTTTGCGATTTTCTACGATTGTTTCAGTCCTGAGAACGGGATTCTATTAGTTGAAAGACTGTCCCCTGAAACTGGGATAGAGTAGGCATTTTGAAGCCACTTTTCGTGAACCTAATTTTTAGCCTCGTTTCAGCCTTCATGATTACACAAGAAATAGACGGGAAACTTGGTAGCCGCGTCTCTTCAGAGCGAGGCGGAAAAGTGACTCGGCGGATTTATCCGCATTCAATTAATGGTGATGCGGATCTTCAATATATTTCTGAATGGTCGTTGCACTAACATTACCTGCGGTACTAAAAAAATAACTTTTACTCCATAAACTAGGTAGTTTCAATAATTCAGGGAATTCTTTCCGAAGGAAATTAGAAGACCTGCCTTTTAAAAACCTAACAATTAAATGAATTGGGATTGTTGGGGGAAACTCAATAAAAAGATGGACGTGATCAGGAGCTATCTCACAAGCTCGAATATTCCAATTCTTGTCCGTTGCCAACTCCTGCCAAATTTGATAAAGTCTGTTCCGAATATCGCTTTTGAGAACAGGCTTTCTTCGTTTTGGGACAAAAACCAAATGGACAATAGCCAGTCCGATAGAGTGATTATAGTGTTGATACTCAAAACTTTTCTTTCTCATTGTCAATTTTCTATTTAATAGCTATAATGTTGATCATATTACAGTAAACGACAAAAAATGTATGGTTGTCAACAGGTTCTAATTCATACCAATCGTGATGTTGAGGCGATTATCAAGTATCTTTGTTCAGAATCTAACAAGGTCTACAATTGCGCTCTTTATTATGCTAGGC